>CADBRO010000017.1 GCA_902797075.1 uncultured Lachnospiraceae bacterium | reverse complement strand
TGGGCAGCTTCGATCTCAATGATCTCGAGGTTCTTCGCATTTTCAACGATATCGGTCTTTGTCGCGGAAAGGCCTGCGCCTTCTTTTAACGTAATAAGACCCTGGGCAGCAAGAAGGTTGAGTGCTCTTGCTTCATTTGTCGTATCGTTGGGAACGCCGACCTTGGCGCCGTCTCCGAGTTCCTCAAGAGAAGCCGTCTTTCCCGGGAAAATGCCGAACGGCTCATAGTGAATCATGCCGGCAGACACGAGATCCGTCTTGTTCTCCTCATTGAATGACTCAAGATACGGCAGGTGCTGGAAATAGTTGGCGTCAAGATCTCCCGCCTGAAGCGCCATATTGGGCTGCACGTAATCTGTATATTCAACAATCTGAAGATCCCATCCTTTTTCCGCGAGAGCATCCTTAACCTGCTCGAGAATCTGTGCATGGGGGCTCGGCGTCGCGCCGACTACGATCTTTGTGTCACCGTCCGCCGGAGCTTCGATGATCTCCGGATCCGCTGCCGGTGCTTCAGCGATTGATTCTGCGCTGACTGCTGTCGGAGCAAGTGCGAGGACTGCTGCAAGTCCAAGGCTCAAAAAACGTTTCTTCATAATATACCTCCTTATTTGGAAATAGTGATACGGCCGGGTGGCCGCCGTTTTATATCAGACGCCGCAGTCTTTGATGCGGCGCTAATATATCATCTTTCTGCCGCGCTTTTTCAGCGGATTCTTTTGTCCGTCTTCAGGGAGATTCTGTTTCCGGATTCCTGAATCACCTGGACAATGATAATAAGGATTGCCACCGTTACCAGCATGATATCCGCCTGATAGCGGTAATATCCGTAGCGGATCGCGATATCTCCGAGTCCGCCGCCTCCGATAAAGCCGGACATACAGGAGTATCCGACCACAGTGGTCAGAACCAGTGCCGCGCCGAGAATCAGTGACGGCTTCGTCTCCGGCAGCAGCACCTTATAGATGATCTGCCAGTCAGACGCGCCCATGGATTTCGCAGCTTCGATCACTCCGTTATCCACCTCCGCGAGTTCGGATTCCACAACTCTTGCGATGTACGGCGCCGATGCGATCACAAGCGGAGGGATGACCGCCTTCGCTCCGAGCGTCGTTCCGACGAGCGCCCTTGTGAAGGGCATAACCATAATCAGAAGTATAATGAACGGAATCGACCTGAATATATTAATAATGAAGCCGAGAACCGTGTTCAGCACCGGCACCGGATGCACGCCGCCCTTTCTTGTCACGACGAGAACCACGCCGAGAGGCAGGCCGAGCAGATAGCCGATCAGTGTTGATCCGAAAACCATGAAAATGGTTTCCCAGATGCCTGTGAGTATCATTTTCCAAACAGCCGCATCAAAATTCATTCTTCCGTCTCCTCCGTATCCTGTTTCTCCGAACCCGCAACCGTGTCAACTTCATCAAACGGTATCTGTGCGAAGCGGAGGTACTGAAGAACTTCCCTCTGCTGCTCCTCATTTTCGGGGAGCTGGATGACCATCTGGCCTCTCGCGATGCCGCCGACGTCCCTCGTCTGGGCGTACATGATGTTGACCGGAGACTTCGCCCGGAGCACGATATTGGAAATGACGGGTTCCTGCGACTGACGTCCGTCAAAGGTGATGCGGTAGTACTTGCCTTCCGAGAACTTGACTTCTTTGATGGCGTCTCCAAGAATCAGCTCTCTTCCGATCTTAGTCTTCGGAGCCATAAAAATATCAGCCACATATCCTTCTTCCGCGATAAGCCCCTTGTCGATAATCGCCACGCGGTCGCAGATCTGGGAAATGACGTCCATCTCATGGGTGATCACAAGTACCGTAATTCCCATATCCCGGTTCAGCTTTTTCAGAAGGCCCAGGATGGAATTCGTCGTATTCGGATCGAGAGCCGACGTCGCTTCGTCGCAGAGCAGCACCTTCGGATTTGTCGCGAGAGCTCTGGCGATCGCGACTCTCTGCTTCTGTCCTCCCGAAAGCTGCGATGGATAGGCGTTTTCGCGGTCCTCAAGCTCCACGATGCGCAGAAGCTCTCTTGCTCTCTTAACCGCCTCGTTCTTCTTAACGCCGCGGATCTCAAGCGGAAATGTGATATTGCGGAGCGCCGTCCTTTGTTCCAGCAGCTGGAACTGCTGAAAAATCATGCCCATCTCCTGCCGTACCGCCCTCAGTTCCTTTGGCGTAAGAGACGACAGTTTTTTTCCGTCAAAAATGACCTCGCCGGAGGTTGGCTTTTCCAGATAATTGACGCAGCGCACAAGCGTTGACTTTCCTGCTCCGGAAAGACCTATGATGCCGTAAATCTCACCCGGCATCACGTCGATGCTGATATCTTTAATTGCCTCAACAGTTGATCTCGTCCCCTGAAATTCCTTGCGGAGATGTGAGATCGAGATAATCGGTTCTGCCATGTTATCCTTTCAGCAATTCCCTACCTGATAACTGGGAATTCTATGTTTTATCAATATTAATATGAACACCGGAACTTGTCAAGCCTCATCTATCGCATGTCCGATGTCGTGACGCATATATTTGTTCGCGAAAGTGACCCGCTCCGCGGCGGCATATGCTTTGCTCCTCGCTTCCTGAAGCGTCGGCGCCAGCGCCGTAACCGCGAGCACACGTCCTCCGTTCGTCACGATGTTTCCATCGCCGTCGAACGCCGTACCGGCGTGGAACACAAGCTCGTCGGTCTTTCCCTCGAAGGTCTCAAGACCGCTGATCGGAAATCCCTTTTCATATTTAACGGGATATCCGTCCGACGCAAGAACCACACAGAGGCAGGCGTCCTCTGAAAACTCGAGCGGAATCTCGTCGAGCTTCCCGTCAACGCAGGCCTCAATCACGTCGACCAGATCCGTCTTCATCCGGGGAAGCACCACCTGCGCTTCCGGATCGCCGAATCTCGCGTTGTATTCGAGAACCTTCGGTCCCTTCTCCGTAAGGATCAGCCCGAAGAAAATCACGCCTGTAAACGGCCTTCCCTCCGCCGCCATCGCGTCGACGGTCCTCTGATAGATGTGTTCCCGGCAGTAGGCGTCGATCTCGGGAGTATAGAACGGGCTCGGCGAGAAGTTCCCCATTCCGCCGGTATTAAGACCTGTATCCCCGTCGCCGGCGCGCTTGTGATCCATCGCCGAAGCCATGGTCTTTACCGTCTTGCCGTCGACGAAGGACAGCACGGAAATCTCACGGCCGGTAAGGAATTCCTCGATGACCACCTGGTCTCCGGCGCTCCCGAACTTCTTATCCTCCATCAGCTCCCGGACGCCTTCCCTCGCTGAATAAGCGTCCTCACAGATCAGCACG
The DNA here is from genome assembly GCA_902797075.1 of uncultured Lachnospiraceae bacterium. Classification (GTDB taxonomy): domain Bacteria; phylum Bacillota; class Clostridia; order Lachnospirales; family Lachnospiraceae; genus Chordicoccus. Next base: position 7,672 of record CADBRO010000017.1, on the reverse strand, counting down.
CCCTTGCCGAGGGCGAGTCCGTCCGCTTTAAGGACGACCGGATACCCGGTATGCGCAAAAATTTCCATGGCTTCTTCGGGCGTCCGTGCAATATGATATTCCGCGGTCGGAATATCGTATTTTTTCATGAGATCTTTTGAAAATGCTTTCGACCCCTCAAGAACTGCCGCTTTCTTATCCGGTCCGAAGACCCTTAAGCCCTCTGACTTGAAAATGTCGACGATTCCTCCCACGAGAGGATCGTCCATGCCGACGATCGTGAGGTCGACCGCATTTTCCTTCGCAAATGCCGCGAGCCGCTCAAACTCCATCGCGCCGATCGGGACGCACTCGGCGATCCCGGCGATTCCCGCATTTCCCGGCGCACACCAGATCTTCTCCACACGCGGATTCTTCGCGCATGCCCAGGCGATCGCGTGTTCTCTTCCGCCGCTTCCGATAATCAGTATTTTCATTCCGAATTTCTCCCTGTCGCGTTATTCCGGCAAAATCACGACCCTGCCGTTTTCATCACAGGCAACCCGTCCGTCCGCGATCAGGCTTACCGCCTCCGGAAGGATCTGCCATTCCGCCTGTTCCATGATACGCCTTTGAAGAATCTCCGGCGTATCTCCTTCCAGCACCTGAACCGCCTTCTGCAGGATAATCGGACCCTCGTCAAGACCGCTGCTTACAAAATGCACCGTAGCGCCGCTCACCCGCACTCCTCTTTGAAGAGCGGCTTCATGGACGCGCAGCCCGTAGAAGCCTTTTCCCGAAAATGACGGTATCAGCGCCGGATGGATATTGATGATCCGGTTCGGATACGCCCCGATCATCTCATCCGGTATTCTGATCAGGCATCCCGCTAGAACGATAAGATCCGGCCGGGTCTCATGCACCTTGCGAAGGAGTGCCTCGTTGAATTCCTGCCGCGTTCCGAAGTCCTTCGGACTTATGCAAAATCCGGGAATATGCGCTTTTTCCGCACGCGTAAGAGCATAGGCGTCGGCATTGTTGCTGATGACGGCCGTAATGGCCGCATTTTGAAGACTTCCGTCGGCAATCCTGTCGATCAAAGCCTGCAGGTTTGTTCCTCCGCCCGATACGAGGACGGTTACACGAAGCTTCGCTTTACTCATATGACATCCACGCCCTTGTCTCCGGCAATGATCCGTCCGATCCTCATGGCGGTCTCCCCCGCGCTCTCCGCGGCTTTCACGGTCTGATCCGCGTCCTCCGGAGATACCGCAAGAACCATGCCGATACCCATATTGAAGGTGTTGTACATAACATGCTCTTCAACCGATCCACGTTCCGCAATCATTCTGAAGAGCTGAGGCACCTCGTAGCTGTCCTTCGAGACAACCGCGCGGACGCCTTCGGGAAGCATTCTCGGTATATTCTCATAGAATCCGCCGCCCGTGATATGGCTGCAGCCGAGAATCCTGACGCCGGCGCCCCGGATTGCGCCAAGGGCCTTCACATAAATCTTCGTCGGCATGATCAGCGCCTCTCCGATCGTCATACCCAGGCTTTCCTCATAGGTCTGAAGCGCCTCCGGGGTCATGTCGAATATTTTTCTGACAAGCGAAAAACCGTTGGAGTGGACGCCGGATGAAGCCAGTCCGATCAGCACGTCGCCGTCCTTTATCTCCGATCCGGTTATAAGGTCCTTTTCATCGGCGATACCGACAGCGAATCCCGCAAGGTCGTACTCGTCCTCCGGATAAAATCCCGGCATCTCGGCGGTCTCCCCGCCGATCAGGGCGGCTCCGGCCATGGTGCATCCTTCCGCCACGCCCTTTACGATCTGCGCGATCTTTTCCGGATAATTCTTTCCGCAGGCAATGTAGTCAAGGAAGAACAGCGGTTCCCCGCCCGCGCAGGCAATATCGTTGACGCACATGGCGACACAGTCGATGCCCACGGTGTCATGACGGTCCATCGCAAACGCCAGCTTCAGCTTTGTTCCGACGCCGTCGGTTCCCGATACAAGCGTCGGTTTTTCCATCGTCCTGTATTTCTCAAGTGAAAATGCGCCCGAAAAGCCTCCGAGACCACCCAGGACTTCCGGCCTCATAGTCTTTTTGACATGCTCTTTCATGAGCTCGACTGATCTGTATCCCGCCTCAATATCAACTCCGGAGCTTCTGTAGTCCATTTTTTATCCTTTCCTTTGAGCTTATTTCCCGTATCCTTTTATACCCTCATTCTGGAGACGGCAGTCCTTGGCTTCCACCTCGCCCGCCATTTTCTCCGAGAGCGCTTTCAGCTTTTCAAGAAGAGAGGCATCGCTTACGGCGAGAATCTTCGCCGCAAGAAGGGCGGCATTTCTCGCTCCGCCGATTGCGACGGTCGCGACAGGTATGCCTGACGGCATCTGCACGATCGAATAGAGGCTGTCCCGTCCGCCGAGCGACGTGGTGTGCATGGGCACGCCGATCACCGGCAGCGGGAAAAGCGCTGCGCACATTCCCGGAAGATGCGCCGCCATGCCGGCACCCGCGATAATCACCTTTACTCCTCTTTCTTCAGCGCCTTTCGCGTACTCAAAGAAGAGATCCGGCTCCCGGTGCGCGGATATGATTCTGACTTCATAGCTGATTCCAAGCTCGTCAAGCGCATCCGCCGCCTTGGACATGACCGCAAGGTCTGAGTCCGAGCCCATAACGATACTGACAAGTGCCATACTGTTCTCCTTTCATTTTCCGTCGAGCGGTATGTTCAGTTCTTCCGTTCCGGGCAGCACGAACCGCCCTTCCCGAAGCAGCGGGATCTCACCGCCGTCTCTTTTAATCACGGTTACCTCACCGAGTTCCTCGTAGGGAATGGTTATATCAGTATGGCATCCGTAATAGGCTTTTGAGGGATCGGTCTTCCTGATCAGCGTGTGCTCGTTGTCCCGGGCGATGATCTCCTTTCCGTCCGGATTAAAGACCGGGTTGTCCTCCTCGTGGCTGTAGCAGGTATCGCCCACAGCGAAATGCGGTCCCGTCTTCTCCGCGATCAGTATGGGAAGCCTGGATTCGATCCCGTATTTCCTCGCCATCACAAAAGCCGTCGTATTGGTTCCGATCGCGAATTCACCGAGCGGAAGCGTGGGATGGTGGAACAGGATATTCTCCTCGATGTACTTCCTGTTTTCCTCTTCATTTTCGTAGTTTCCGCAGCTGCTGGTGCTGATCATTCCGTCGCGGAAGGAAAGCTCAAGATCGATGAACTCATAGTCCTCGAGGAATACCCGCTTTACGTGCAGCGTGCCCTCTGTCCCCTTAAGGACCGGCGAGGTAAAGACCTCCCCGACGGGAATGTTGACGTCCGCCACGCAGTTTTCAAAGATAGTTTCCTTTTTGGGATCGCAAAGCGGATGCAGACGGACCGTCAGATTCGTCCGGTTTCCGTTCATCCCCTTAACTCGCACCGCTTCTCCCTGATCCAGCGCGTCGATCAGCTTCTGCTGTATCGCGCTGTACCTGCCGGAATCAAGCGTATTCACCCGGATCGTATCCTGAAAGATTTCCTCAAAATGATCGCTGATCCCCGGGGTCGGAAACGCGATAATCGTAAAGCTCCGCTCCGTCTCGGGAATATAGCGCTGGCGGATCATAAGCAATCCGTTAAGGAGATCGAGATTTCTCTTCGTCTCTTCTTTGGTCATCCGGATGCAGGCCTCGTGCTGCCTCGGCACAAACGGCGTCTCGCCGAAGGTCATAAGCACCGCCGGCCCGGCATGCTCACCTGCCGGAATCCTCATTTTCTCAAATGCTTCCTGCGCCGCGCGTTTTCTCTGCGACACGAAAGCCTCGTCCATTACGAGCGCCAGATCCTCCCGGTGGTCGTAGTCGAACTGCATGTTCGGAACAGCTCCCGTGTATCCGGCGTGCCGGTTCGGAGACTTTCCGGCCAGCACCGGCGAATACCGAGTGAACGTCGGTGAAAGCCCCATTTCCGCAAACTGCTGAATTGCTTTTCTCACCATGCGCTCAAAGCCGAGTTCAAAGATAATCTGGACTGTCTTTTTCTTCGACAGGTCCTTTCCGGCATGCACAAAGCCCTCGCGGAAGCCGCGGGTATAGGCTTCTGCCATGCGCGTGACCGTTTCCTCGGGAAGCCCCGCCATAAATACGGCGGTTTTTACCGTATTTTCCGTGACGTACTCGCCGTACCGGTACAGGTAGGAGGGATCCGAAAGATCCGATTCCATGATGATCTTCGTGACGAAATCCGCCGACGGATCAAGCTGGGCAGCAATCCGCTTCTCCACATAGTATCCGAGGTAATCGCGGATATATGCGCCGAATATCTCCCGCACCGTCGCCTCCCGCGGGAGATCCTCATTTTCAAATTCAAAATACAGAAGAAGAAACAGCTCGTAAAGAACCGCGCAGCTTTCATAGTCATCCTCGAAGACCGCCGGAATGATTCCGCGAAGCTCCGCATATACAGCTGCAAGGAGCGGACCCATACCCGGCCCGAGCTTCTCCGCGGCATAATCCGGATTCGAGTAGGAGGTGTCGTAGTGCTCCGGCAGAATATCCTCGTAGAGACTGCGGTTGTCAGCATCTTTCTTTACGCCGAGCAGAAACAGCGCTGTCTTTCTGAAGTAATCGCGGAACGGCTCCGGAACGGAAGTTTCCGCGGGAATCTCCGCTATTCTTTCAAGCGCGTCCCGTACGCGCTCCTCATATTCTTGATTTTCAGCCATGGGAATTGTCCTTCCGTTTTATTCGTGCCGCCTCACCGGAGTCCTGTCAGAAACAGGGTCAGGTAGCACACCATGATAACCCCGCTCGTTACGGAGCCGATAATTGACAGCGTCGCGGATACGTCCGTCTCGGAGAAGGAACGCATTCCGGTGTAAAACCCGTAGACGGAAAGGATCGTGCCGAAGGCCGCGACCGCTCCCGCAGTCGGACCTGCCTTTCCCTTGAATATGAAGGAAATGACGACCGCCGCCGCAAATACGGCAAGAGCCGCCGCCGCGAGAATAATCGCTTTCTTCCCGCCCTCAGAGCTCTTCTTTTCCGAAAAAGTGTATCTTCGTTTTGCCGCCATTCTTGTTCTTCTCCCCCAAAATATCCGCGCGCCGGATCAGTGTGTTAAGAATACGGAACAGCAGATAGCCGAGTGCTGTTCCCAGCGTGTTAAGCAGAATATCGTCCACATCAAATGAGCCTGTAAGGGTGATGAGCTGGATCAGCTCGACGCAAAGGCTCAGCAGTGCGCCAAACAGAATAACCAGAACGCCCCGCCGCATCAGTTTCCGGTCAATCACCGGAAGGAAAAAGCCAAAGGGCAGAAAGCCGATGACATTTCCAAGCAGGTTCAGAAATACTACCCTGCCGGGCAGCCTCGCCCGCGCGTGCCAGTATCTGCCGATCTCACGGAACGGCATCAGATTTGCGCTGTATCCTGTGTGACGGGCCGGTGCGCGGTCATACCACTCGGCGAAAAAAAGAAAATAAAACAGTAACGCAAGATAGACCAGGAAGAGGATAAGTCCTGTCCTCCTGATCTTCTGTTTTCTCCGCGCAGTCGAAGAAAATGCGTTTCTGTCAGTTCCTTGGGCCATACTGTCTGTAGTATTCGTCAATTGCTTCCTTTATTTCGGGTCCGATGACGACTCTGCCATTATATTCTCTGTTGTACAGACATTCAACTACTTCCTGCATCGTCACGATCGCAGTCGTCCTGATGCCGTATTTTTCCTCGATCTCACGGAGCGCGCTTTTTTCGCCCTCTCCGCGTTCCATGCGGTCCACGGATACGACGAGCCCGAGAACCGAGACATTTCCCTGAGCCTTGATGATCGGCAGGGTTTCCCGGATTGAGGTTCCCGCTGTCGTTACGTCCTCGATGATCACGACTCTGTCGCCGTCGCCGAATTTGCTTCCGAGAAGAATTCCCGTATCTCCGTGATCCTTCACTTCTTTTCTGTTCGAGGAGTAACGGACGTCCTTGTCGTATTCTTCGCCGATCGCGATCGACGTCGCCACCGAAAGCGGGATTCCCTTGTAAGCCGGCCCGAACAAAATGTCAAAATCAAGGCCGAAGGTGTCCGCGATCGCCCGGGCGTAGAAGCCGCCCAGCTTTCGAAGCTGCGAGCCCGTCCGGTAGTTTCCCGTATTAATGAAAAACGGCGTCTGTCTTCCGCTCTTTGTCACAAAGCTTCCGAATCTCAGAACCTCCGAGTCCACCATAAAATGAATAAATTTCTCTTTGTAAGCTTCCATCTCAAGCTCCCCTTCCCGTTTTTGATGCGGACATCCGTAATCCGCCAGTCTCCCTGCTCATGAACCGGCGCTGCTTTGCCTTAACGGTTCAGTGTACCGCCCCGATCAGTTTCCTTACGTCGTCAATATCGTGACGCTTAAGATAATCCCTGATTCCGTCGATAATTTCAAGTGTTACATACGGATTGACAAAATTCGCCATGCCGACGGAGACCGCCGTCGCACCGGCGAGCATAAATTCGATGGCGTCTTCCGCGCACATGATGCCGCCCATCCCGACGACGGGTATCGACACCGCATGGGTGGCATCGTAGACCATCCGCACCGCCACCGGCCTGATCGCCGGGCCGGAAAGTCCGCCGGTCCTGTTCGCCAGCACAAAGGTCTGCCTCTCTACATCGATCTTCATCCCCATCAGCGTATTAATGAGAGAGATCGCGTCCGCGCCGCCGTCTTCGCAGGCTCTCGCCATCGTCTTTATATCGGTGACGTTCGGCGTAAGTTTGATCATGACCGGCTGCGCCGCTCTTTTTTTACACTCCCGGGTCACTTCCTCAAGAACCTTCGGATCCGTTCCCAGGGTCAGACCTCCCGCGCGCACATTCGGGCAGGAGACATTGATTTCGAGAAGATCGATTCCGTCTTCCCCCGCGAGACGTTCTACCACTTTGTAATAATCATCCGGCTCGTGGCCGCAGACATTGACGATAACGCCGGTTCCCTGTCCTTTAAGGAACGGAAGGTCCCTCTCAAGGAACATGTCAATTCCCGGATTCTGGAGCCCGATACTGTTCAGCATGCCTGCGGGAGTTTCCGCGACCCGCGGTGCGGGATTTCCTTCCCACGGAATTACGGCCACGCCTTTTGTCGTCACCGCACCGAGTTTGCCGATATCAAAAAATTCCGCATATTCCTGACCCTGGCCAAAGGTACCGCTCGCGGTCATCACGGGGTTTTTAAATGTCACGCCCGCGATTTCAACTTCCATACGGGGTTCACCGTTCATGTAAGATCCGCCTCCTTCGCGTTGAAGACAGGGCCGTCCTTGCAAACCCGTCTGTTTTTAACAAGAGAATGCTCATCCGTGACCGTCGTTTTCGCGACGCAGCCCAGGCACACCCCGACCCCGCAGGCCATCCTTTCCTCGAGAGAAATCCAGCACGGGATGCCATTGTTCTCCGCATAGTCCTTCACTGCCCGGAGCATCGGCTTCGGGCCGCAGGCGAATATAAGATCCGCGTGCGGATCCTTCTTGCGCACCGCGTCCATCACCGTTCCGCGGACGCCGAGGGATCCGTCGTCGGTGGATATAAGAACCTGCCCGAAGCTCTTAAGTTCCTCAAGCAGATACGTATCATCCGAGCGGTAGCCCACGGCAAATGTCACGCTTTCCGGCTGCGCCTGTTTCTCCGCGCCCCGCATTTCCGCCGCGGCGGACCTCATCGGCGGAATCCCGA
>CADBRO010000016.1 GCA_902797075.1 uncultured Lachnospiraceae bacterium | reverse complement strand
ATTAGCGGCGGGCGTTAGAAACCGGAGTACTGATATGAGAGATTTTATGAATCGGGTAAATGAAAAAGTCCGGACATTCATGGTCGGACGGTACGGGACGGACGATCTTTCGAAATTTCTTCTGGTCGCGACGATGATCCTTCTGGTTCTTTCGTTATTCTTCGGAAGAGGGCTGTTTTATTTCCTCGGCCTTATTTGTCTCATCGCTGCGTATGTCAGAATTCTTTCGAGAGACTACGCGAAGCGGTCCGCCGAGAACGCCAAATTCCTGAGCGTTACGGCCAACATAAGAAAAACGGCAAGGATCCAGAAGAGGCGTTTCGCTGAGCGCAAGACCTACCGCTACTTCAAGTGTCCCGAGTGTTCTCAGGAGGTGCGGGTGCCGAAGGGAAAGGGACATATCCGTATTACATGCCCGAAGTGCAAAACCCAGTTTGACAGAACCGTATAAGGAGGCAGCCTTGTTCGGATATGTGACGATCAATCAGGATGAGCTGAAGATCAGGGATTACAAAAGATACCGCAGTTTCTACTGCGGACTGTGTGATTCATTGCGGAGACGTCACGGAATCAGGGGCCAGCTGATCCTGAATTATGATATTACATTTCTTGATATCCTGCTCAACGGTCTCTACGAAGAGCCGCTTGCAGAGAAGGATTTCCGCTGCATCGCGCATCCTCTTGTAAAGCAGCACATGGCGTCGAATGAAATCACGGATTACTGCGCTGACGTGGGCCTGATCCTTACCTATCATAAGATGCTGGATAACGTACGGGATGGCGAAGGAGTGAAAGCAAGAGCGGCCGCAGGCGCCCTGAAAAGAGGCGCCGAAAAGTGTGCGGAGAGATGGCCGCGCCAGGCGGAAGCGGTGGCTGCTTACATGCGGTCCCTCGGGAGCTACGAAAAGACGGGAAAGCACGAGCTCGACATCGCCGCCGGATTTACCGGCACGATGCTCGGCGAGCTTTTCGTGTACCGGGAGGATATGTGGTCGGACATACTGCGGAAAATGGGATTCTATCTCGGCAAGTTTATCTATCTCTGCGACGCGTACGACGATCTTCCGGCGGACAGAAAGAGCGGAAACTATAACCCCTGGCAGGGATATGACCAGCAGGCGGATTTTGACGCTTTCGCGGAAAACACCCTTACCATGATGATGGCGGAATGTGCGAAGGAATTCGAAAAGCTGCCGGTGGTGCAGGATATCGAGATACTGAGAAACATCGTGTACTCCGGAGTCTGGACGAAATACCGGAGAACCCGGAACGAACGGGCAGAAAACGAAGAGGGAGCTTAAATGATTGCAGATCCATATAAAGTACTCGGCGTCAGCGAACAGGTTTCGGACGCGGATTTGAAAAAAGCGTACAGGGATCTCAGCAAGCGGTGGCATCCCGACGCGAATCCGGATAATCCCGCCGCAGCCGAAGAAAAATTTAAAGAGATTCAGGAAGCGTACCGCCAGATCGTGGAAGCGCGTGAGCGCGGGACGAGCGCCTACGGGAGGACGTCGCAGAGCAGCGGGACTTCCTACGGCGGAGGCTACGCGGACTTTGGCGGCATGGGCGGCTTCGAGGATTTTTTCAGCCAGTGGGCGCAGTATTCGAACGAGCGGCGCGCACAGGAAGAATCGAACGAAATGCAGGCGGCCCGGAATTATATCAACGCCGGTCATTACGGCGAAGCGCTTAACGCGCTGCGGCAGGCGCCGGAGAGCGCAAGGAACGCCAGATGGTATTATTACGCCGCGATCGCAAGCCAGGGAATCGGAAATAATATCGACGCTTTAAATTACGCGAAGCGCGCATCGGACATGGATCCGGGAAATGCGGACTATATGAATCTTCTCCGGAGAATGCAGAACGGCGGAACCTGGTATCAGGACAGGGGGCAGAGCTACGGAGGATTCCCGTCCATGGGACCGCAGGCGACCTGGTGTCTTTCCATGTGTGCGCTGAATCTTTTCTGCAACTGCTGCGCAGGCGGCGGGTTTTATATCTGAACCTTAAGGACAGGCATTTCCCTTTCTTTCGCGACGCGAAGTCGTGAGAGCACAAAGGGGAATGCCTGTTTCAATATGGGGGCGCAGGATTGGACTTAAGCGGCCGGAGGACGCCATTTTCCAAGTGGAACAATTTTATCAAAGTGTATCCCTTACGCAAAAAAGTGCGTTACTTTTTTTAAAAACCGCGCTATACTGTCACACAGCGATACATCGTAATATACGGGAATACTGTATAAATGCACCGTATGTATAAGCCCGGAAACGGGTTATTTATTTTTGCAGGGGGTAAGGAAATGGCAAATAAGCTTGCACATGCCGCTCAGAGAAAGGCATTCCAGCTTGTACTTGAAACTGTAGGAAAGAAACCGGTTGCAAACCGCGGCGAAGGTTACGTCGAGGTTGTCAACGCGATGCAGAAGCTGTTGGGCGACGCATGGAAGGAAACGGCATATGATAAGCTTCGAATCGCCTTCAGCAAGGATGGAAAATGGACGACCTATTTCAATAATCTGCTTGACCATGTGGACACCGAATTCCTTAAGGGACTCTTCATGTCAATTGGTTTCGAAGGCGCGTTCACGGGCTTCAGAGAGACAAGAAAGACATCCGAGAAGCTTGGCTGCGGAATTCCGTGGATCATCCTGTTTGACCCGACGTCCGCCTGCAACCTTCACTGCACAGGCTGCTGGGCTTCCGAATACAGCCGTCAGCTGAACCTGAGCTTTGAGGATATGGACAAGATCGTATCCGAGGGCAAGGAACTCGGAATTCACGCTTACATCATGACCGGCGGCGAGCCGATGGTCCGCAAAAAGGACATCGTACGTCTGGCAGAGAAGCACAGCGACTGCGGCTTCATGCTGTTTACAAACGGAACGCTCGTTGATCAGCAGTTCTGCGACGACATGAGAAGATGCAAGAACATCATCCTTTCCATGTCGATCGAAGGCCTTGAAGATGCGACGGATGACCGCCGCGGCCAGGGCGTCTTCCAGAAGGTTATGGACGCCATGGAGCTGATGAGAAAGAACGGTCTTGTTTACGGCACGTCCATCTGCTATACAAGCCAGAACTACAAGGCTGTTACGTCCGATGAGTTCCTTGACTTCCTCATCGACAAGGGCGTTGCCTTCACATGGTATTTCCATTTCATGCCGGTCGGCATGGACGCCACGATGGATCTCGTTCCGACGCCGGAACAGAGAGAGTATATGTATCACAGAGTCCGTGAGATCCGTGACTGGGAAGGCGGAAAGCCGATCTTCTGCATGGACTTCCAGAATGACGGCGAGTTCGTCAGCGGATGTATCGCCGGCGGAAAGTACTATTGCCATATCAACCCGAACGGCGATATGGAGCCGTGCGTGTTCATCCATTATTCAGGCGCGAACATCCATGAAAAGAGCCTGCTTGAGTGCCTCCAGCAGCCGCTCTTCAGACAGTATCAGGCGAACCAGCCGTTCAACAAGAACCTGCTGCAGCCCTGCCCGATGCTTGAGAATCCGGAGAAGCTTCAGGCGATGGTCAAGGCGTCTGGCGCTCACAGCACGGATATGACTGAGCCGGAGCCGGTTGAGCATCTCTGCGGAAAATGCGTAAACTATTCGAAGGAATGGGGTCCGTACGCGCAGAAGCTCTGGGAAGCCAGCCATCCGAATGCCTGAAAACAGGTAAAATAACTGTTACAAAATTGTTAATAATTTGTAACAATTTATATTGACATCAATTGTGCGGCAAATTAAAATAGACTTGACTGCAAGGAGAAATCCTGCAGTTAAGTCTGTTTTTCTATATGAGGAAGAAAAATGAAGAGAAAATATCCTGCGCGCGCGGCAGCAGCGCTTGCCATTACGACGGCTTTTGTGGCGGGTACCCTCGCCGGCTGTACTCTGAACAATCCGTTTCAGACGGCGGCTCCGGAGGTGATCCAGGACTCCGCACCGGCGGTTGTATCTGAGGTTGCGGTGGAGACGCCCGCTCCGGCGGAAAGCCGCGTGGAGCTGATCGCCACGCCGACGCCTACCCCGATTCCGACAATTGTTCCGCAGGTCCTGACTCCCACGCCGACGCCTACTCCGGCGCCGAAGATTCTCGGTGAAGAGTCAGACGCGGAGACGACGTATAAGCTGCTGATTGAGAACGGGACGGGCAGGAACATTATTCAGCTCGCGGTACGTGTCCGAAGCGACGGATATGATACGGCCGAGTATTTCAGCGAGTCGGATCAGTTCGAGGCGAACGGAAGAGCGCAGCTCTATTATGACGCTTCCTATGCGATCAGGGAGGCGAAGCAGTACGGAGATATTCCGGAGTACCAGATCCGCTTTACGACGGATGATGGGAATTACTATGTTATCCACAACCTGCCGTTCGGCGAGACGGAAGAGATCCGCCTGATGGTCGGAGAAGGTTACGCTTATATCGTATATACAAATACAGCGGATCACGCGGAAGTAAGCACCCAGGATTCGGAGAGGGCTTACGCCGGAGTTGAGGATGAGTCTGCCGACGCCGGCAACACCAACACTGAGGAAACCAATACGGCAGAAGCGGAACAGAATTACACGGAAGATACCGGAAATTACGATGAAGGTAATTACGACGACGGCGGTGATGACAACTCCGGAGATAATTCAGGTGACAATTCCGGCGACAATTCCGGCGACAACAGCGGCGGTGATGACGAAAACTATGATGACGGCGGTGACGGCGGTGACGGCGGTGACGGCGGCGACGGCGGCGACGACGAAAACTACGACGACGGCGGTGACGAGTACGGCGAAAACAATATCATAGATCCGTCGGAGGAAGGCGAAGGCGAGACCTACGAAGATGAAGAAGGAAATGTTGTAGGCTGACGCCGGATGGTAAATTATGCGATACTTACAGGTGCGGGGCTGGATGTCCTGCACCTGTTTTAATTTTAGGGATTCAAACTACGTATAAAGCGGGAGGAGAGACGATGTTTCGGGAAATGACAAGAAAAAAACAGCAGCTGACCAAGGAGGAATGCATTTCCGTTCTTGAGGGCGAACTGCGGGGAGTTCTGTCGGTGATCGGCGACGACGGCTATCCTTACGGGATGCCGCTCAACCACTATTACTCGAAAGAGGACGGAAAGCTGTATTTTCACAGCGGCAAAACAGGGCACAAAATCGACGCCCTGAAAAGATGCGGGAAGGCGTCCTACTGTGTGTACGACAGCGGGTACCGCAGGGAAGGCGAATGGGCCCTTAATATCAAAAGCGTCATCATTTTCGGACATGTGGAAATGGTGGAGGACCGGGAAAAGATCTATGACATCACAAGAAAGCTCAGCTACAGGTTTACGGACGATACCGATTACATCGAATACGAAATTGAGCATTCCGGACCGGGAACTCTGATGTTTTCCCTTACGCCCGAGCATATGACGGGCAAGCTTGTAAACGAGGCCTGACCCGGATGGGATCCGGCGTTTTGGCAGTTCTAAAAAAAGATAAACATTTCGTGAAACACTTCTCGCACTGCTTGACATTTTCGAATGAAATGAGTAGGTTATTTCGTATAAATCGGAGGAAATCATTATGGGAAATGCAAAACAGCCTGACAAGAAGCCGTTTATCGCTTATGTGATCGGCGTGATTGTCATCATGCTTCTCCTCAACACATTCCTTGTGCCGGCCATCGTGAGAAGAAATATCAAAGAGGTCGATTACAGCACCTTCCTCAACATGGTCGCGAATAAGCAGGTTGAAGCGGTTCAGCTGGATTCGGATTACATCACATTCACGGACAGATCCAGTCCGTCCAATTTTTACAGGACGGCGACGTTTGAAGATCCGCAGCTCGTGGAGCGTCTTGAAAAAGCGGATTGCACCTTCGGAAGGGTCGTTACGGAGACCAACCCGATTCTTGCGTTTATATTAAGCTGGGTGCTGCCGCTGGTATTCTTCTACGGAATCGGCATCTTCCTTTCGCGGAGACTCATGTCCAACATGGGAGAGGGCTTCGGCGGCGGAAATCCCATGATGTCGTTCGGGAAGAGCGGCGCAAAGAAGTACGTCCCTTCCACGACGAGCATCAAATTCCAGGACGTGGCGGGCGAAGAGGAAGCCAAGCAGCTTTTGCAGGAACTGGTTCTCTATCTGCATGATCCTCAGAAATACGCAGATATCGGAGCTTCCTGCCCGAAGGGAGCGCTTCTTGTAGGACCTCCGGGTACCGGAAAGACGCTGCTTGCGAAGGCGGTGGCAGGAGAGGCGGAAGTACCGTTCTTCTCCATCGCGGGTTCCGAGTTCGTCGAGATGTTCGTCGGTATGGGCGCATCCAAGGTGAGAGACCTTTTCAGCCAGGCGGAAAAGAACGCGCCGTGCATTGTGTTCATCGATGAGATTGATACGATCGGAAAGAAGAGGGACAGCGGCGCTCTGTCGACCAACGACGAGAGAGAGCAGACGCTGAACCAGCTCCTCACGGAGATGGATGGTTTCGACGGTTCGAAGGGCGTCATTATTCTCGCCGCAACCAACAGACCGGACGTCCTTGATCCGGCGCTTCTGCGGCCCGGCCGTTTTGACCGAAGAATCCCGGTCGAACTTCCGGATCTTCAGGGCCGAATCGATATCCTGAAGGTACACGCGAAGAAGATCAGAGTCGCTTATAACGTCAATTTTGAGACGATCGCGAAGACCGCCGCCGGCGCCTCAGGAGCCGATCTGGCCAATATTGTAAATGAAGCCGCACTCCGGGCGGTCCGGATGGGAAGAAAGGTCGTTAACCAGGAGGATCTGCAGGAAAGCATCGAAGTGGTAATCGCGGGCTATCAGAAAAAGACCCGCGTGCTCTCCGAAAAGGAGAAGCTGATCGTGGCGTATCACGAGATCGGACACGCGCTCGTGGCCGCGAAGCAGAGCAATTCCGCTCCGGTCCAGAAGATCACGATCATTCCGAGAACCTCGGGTGCTCTGGGATATACGCTCCAGGTTGACGAGGGAGACAAGTACCTGATGTCAAAGACGGAGATCCTTGAAAAGATCGCGACGTTTACCGGCGGACGGTGCGCAGAGGAGCTGATTTTCGGCTCGATCACGACCGGCGCTTCGAACGACATCGAACAGGCTACGCGTCTTGCAAGAGCGATGATCACCCAGTACGGCATGGATGACGATTTCGGCATGGTAGCGCTCTCGACGCAGAACAATATTTATCTCGGCGGAGACAGCACTCTCGCGTGTTCGCCCGAGACGGCGAAGCTGATCGACGATACGGTGGTCAGGGTCGTCCGCGAGCAGCACGACAAGGCGAAGAAGATCCTTGAGGACAACATCGGGAAGCTTCACCAGCTGGCGAAATACCTCTATGAAAATGAGACGATCACCGGCGAGGAATTCATGAGCATTCTTGAAAAATAAATAAGCGCAAAAATGCGGCGGGACTGGTCCCCCTTACGGGGATCCGTCCTGCCGCATTTTCATTGCGCCCGCGTTATGCCTTACTTGTCCCGCGGAAGCTGAAGCTGATTTCCATCGGGACGTCATTTTTAAGAAGATATTCGGGGTGAACTTCGGCGCCCCAGGTGTCGTCTCCGCCCACTCCCATCTGGAGTCCGATCCGGACGAAGGTATAGTGGATGGGAGGAAGCTCTGTCGGATGCATCGCATTTTCCATTTCCTCGGGAGACCAGGGAAGCGCCGAAAACTGGAGCTTCGGTGCGGTGAAGATAAGACCGCTTCCGTCTCCGGCCGTGACGGAGGCCCATCTGACGCCCATCTTGCTGCCGCACTCCTGGGGAACGAGATATTTTGCCATATTGTCCGCGCAGTGGTTTTCGTAGATTCCAAGTTTGGCGGCGCAGCGGTCGGGATAAGTCTCGTCGGGACCGAGACCGTACCAGCGGATGTGATCGTAATCGGCATCCAGCGTAAACAGCATGGAGAACTCAGGAAGCATGCCCACGTCTGCGGAGGCGTCCATATTCATGGTGACGGAGATGGTTCCGTCACCGAAGACCTCGTACCGTACGATGCAGTCCTTTGCGGGAACTGTCGGGAGATGATACGTGCAGGTGACGATGAGGCTTTCCTCCGTCTCCTCCGTCTTCAGTGCGGTCATCGCGCGTCCGTGCTCATACCTTGCCGAGGCGTAGAGGCCGGCTGCCTTGAAAGCGCCGCTGCGGAAAGCCAGGAGGTTGGCGACGTCGTTGTCTGTCGGGGCCCTCCAGAAATTCGGGCGGGGCGTCCTCATAAGGAGTTCCCTGCCGTCATAGCGGTAGGATACGAGCCCGCCCTGAAGTTCCGAAAACAGGGCTTCAAAACGCTCGCCCCGCACGCCGATATTCTGGAGTCCCCGGATGATTTCCGGCTTTTTCCGCATCTTACCGGCTTCGCATTCGGGAGCTTTCCTGAGTACGACCCACTGGCCCCAAGCAACCTCATGGCCGGCCGGAGCGTAGGGCGTATCCGAGCGCAGTCGGAAGGAGACGGTGACGGTATATTCGCCCGGATCGGAAGGAATCGTGAACGGAAGCGGATAGGATCCCTCTGAAAGAGGCGCCACATCCGTTTCCACAAAGCATTCCGTTTCCCGGACGCCGTCTTTTGCGAGAATAACGGCGCACTGATAAGCCGAGGTATTTGTAAACAGATTTTTATTTACAACAGTGAATGCATCTTCGGCGAAGCGGACGCTGATATTCTGGTAATTGAACTTCACTTCCTGCATCTTCGGGGAGGGATCCCGGTCTTTTCCGTAGACGAT
>CADBRO010000015.1 GCA_902797075.1 uncultured Lachnospiraceae bacterium | reverse complement strand
GGACACGGGAAAAAAGTAGTGTTCGCGCAGTTTCTGAAAGACGGGACAAGCGGCGAAATCGAGGGACTTCGGAATGCCGGAGCGCTTATTCTTGCTGGCTCCCCGGGAACGAAATTTGTGTTTCAGATGAATGATGAGGAAAAACAGGCGGCAGCGGCTGAAAATAGCAGGATTTTAGAGAAGGCGATGGAAGCGGACTGCGACCTGCTCGTTCTGGACGAGCTATGCGCAGCACTTGCCTGCGGGCTGGCCGACAGGCAGACTGCCATGAAAGCCGTGCTGCAAAGACCGGAAGACCGGGAAGTGGTTGTAACCGGCCGCGATCCGGAAAAATGGCTGACTGACGCGGCAGACTATATCACGGAAATGCGGAGCGTACGGCATCCGTACGACAAAGGCACAAGCGCCCGGGAAGGTATAGAATACTGACGTCCATTTTAAAACCCGCCCATTTCGGGCGGGTTTTTTAGACATCAGCTTGTTTTAGACATCAGCTTGTTTTAGGCATCAGCCTGTTTTGGACATCAGCTTGTTTTAGACATCTGCTGATTTCAGTTATCGGCTTTTTTGTCAGCTTCTGATTCCTTTGATGAAAATGCCAGCGGACTGATCTCGATTCCGGCACCTGGCTTATGCATAAGCTCAGCGAGGCTTTCGCAGCCGTCAAATGCCCATGCGCGGATATGCTGAAGTCCATCGTTGCAGACGATTTTTTTCAGCTGCCGGCAGTCCTTGAATGTAAATGAGACGATCTGCCGCACCTTTTCCGGAAGGACGATTTCTTCGATACCGCATCTGGCAAAGGCGTACTGCCACATGTTCTCAAGACTTGCGGGAAGATCAATGTGATGAAGATTCTCGCATCCGTCAAACACGAAGCCCCCGATATCAGTCAGGCAGTCGGGAAGAGTAACGGAAGTAATCTCAGAATGCCCTTTAAAAATGTCGTCGTAGAGGATTGTCACCGACTGTCCGCGGTACATTCCCGGAACGGTGACGGCTGCTTCATCACCCTTGTACGCAATGATGCTGTATGTTTCATCCTCAAGCTGCTTATAAAGAAATTCCTGCATGACAACTATACTCCTTATACAACACCGCGGCGGAAGCATCCATCAGGCGCATCGCGGCGGTTATAATGAAATACCGCGGCGGAAGCATCCATCAGGCGCATCGCGGCGGTTATAATGAAATACCGCGGCGCGGCAATACCTGCAGGCCGACCCGCCGGCGGCGCTTTATCCTATATCCGCTAAGAGAGATTATACCACATCGCGGGCAAGATACCACCGGAGCACGGCGGATCCGATAATCACGGCATAGCCGACCAGGCTGAGACTGTCGGGGATTTCTCCCAGAAAAAGCCCCCAGATGCCGGCGAAAATAATCTGCGAGTAATCGAAGACGGAGATCTCTTTCGCGGGAGCGAGAGAGTAGGCTTTCGTGATCGCGAGCTGTCCGAGCGCGGCCGAGCAGCCTGCGAGCAGAAGGAGAACAAACTGCCGCGCCGTCATGGGCCTGAACTGCAGGATCATTCCCGGAATGCAGGCAGCAAGCGAAAACACGGAAAAGAAGAACACAATCATCGGACCGCGTTCTCCGTGAAGCCTCAGCTTCCGAACGAAGGTGTAGGCCGTTCCGGCGGCAAAGCCTCCGAACAGCCCGACAAGCGCCGGGAAGGAAGCAAGTCCTGCCGTCGGCTTGATTACGAAAAGAGCGCCTGCAAATGCTGCCGCGACGCAGATCAGATCCGTTTTTACAGGCAGCTCCCGGAGAATCCAGATTGACATGAGAATCGCGAAAAACGGGGAGAGCTTGTTCAGGATATTGGCGTCCGCGATATTAATGTGGTCGATCGTCCAGAAATTGGCGATCAGTCCGGCTGTGCCGAACGAGGCGCGGAGAAGCAGTCCCGGGAGGCTTCCCTTTTTGACACGGAACTTCTCCGGCGTCCGAAGGAGGATAATGAGAGCGATGACGGCAGCCACGACATTTCTGAAAAATGCCTTCTCCATCGTCGGAAGATCCCCGGAAAGCTTGACGAAAAAGGACATCAGCGAGAAGCCGATCGCCTCAAGAATTACAAAAATGATTGCTTTGGTATGTCTTGAGAGATTCATTGTTAATCAGTTCTTCGGCCTCCGCGCATCCTCCGGAGAATATACGATATGCGGGCATTCAAAGCTTTCGCGCATCCGTACCGGAGCGGCCCAGCGGACGCCGTTTTCGATGATCCGCAGGATATACGGATTATGGTAGGACGGACTCGTCTCGTGGCCGGGCTGGAAATAGAAGATCCTGCCGTATCCCCGGGTCCAGGTGCATCCCGAGCGGAACACCTCTCCGCCGCTGAACCAGCTGATGAACACCGTGTCGTCCGGCTTCGGGATATCGAAGGGCTCGCCGTACATCTCTTCCTCGGAAAGCTCGATGTACTCGGGAATGCCCTCGGTAATCGGATGTCCCGGCGCTGCGGTCCATACGCGGCAGAAGTCGCCTTCACGCCACCTTAAGGTTCCGGTGGTGCCGAGAAGATACATGAACGGCTTGGACTGATGGGCGGAGTGAAGCGGAACGAAGCCCATGCCGGCCTGCACGTGTTTCACGACGCGGTACGCCGCTTCGTCGGGAAGCACGGTCTGAAGAACATGAGACCAGTAGATAAGAACGTCCGTATTATCCAGCAGTTCATCCGAAAGACCGTAATCAGGCATCATAAGATTGGTCATCGTAACTGTAAACTCCGGATTCTTCCGGAGATATTTCGCGAGAGATTCCATAAGACCGTTCGGATAGGCGCGCCGAATCCGCTCGCTGTTCTGCGGAAGCCATTCGTGCATGCGGGCCTTCCATTCTTCGGGCAGAGCTGCTTCAAGCTCCGGCGTCACGTATCCGGCTTCCTGAACATATTCGTACCAGATGGTTACACGGATCATAAATGTACCTCATATATTTAAGAAATAAAGATTAGTATTTTCCGTGGTATCTTATAGCCGTGTTTCAACGATGTCAAGAGCGGAATTAAGATGGCGGCAAACCCCTGACAGCAAACCGGCCAATCACAGTCCGATTCGCTGTTTACGCCTGTGAAATGCGGACGACGAAGGCATTTTTTCAGTAGCGGCAAGCGGGAAACGAGGAGCTGTTACACTTTGAGTACGTTGTTAAAATAAATGGTTGCGTTTAACGCTTTACTGTGATAAACTTTCAAAAACCGTTGAGAAAGAATAGTACCGATACCTCCTGCCTCTCAGGGAGCTGCTGATAGTGGAACGGCAGCAGGCAGTGTTTCGCGAATGGACTTTTGAGGTTAATGCTTCACAAAAAGTGGGCGCTTCATATAAGCGTCAAGCAGGGTGGCACCGCAGGAGATCATATGCTCTTGTCCCTACAGACAACTGTTTTGGGACAAGGGCTTTTTTTATACCAAAACAGCCCGCGTCCCCGCCGGAAGCATTTTTCCGGAGAAAGGAGCCGATATGAGCAAGTATGAAAATGTTCCCTACAAGATTTACCTCAGCGAAGACGAGATTCCGAAGGAATGGTATAACATCCGCGCCGACATGAAGAACAAACCGGCGCCGCTGATTCATCCGGGAACCCTGCAGCCGCTGAAATTCGAGGATATGCAGCCGATCTTCTGCGACGAGCTGATCCGTCAGGAACTCAACAATGAGGACGCTCTGATTCCGATTCCGGAAGAGGTCCGCAATTTCTATAAGATGTACCGTCCGTCGCCGCTTGTACACGCCACATTTCTTGAGAAGGCGCTTGATACGCCGGCTCATATCTTCTATAAATTCGAAGGCAACAACACATCCGGAAGCCACAAGCTGAATTCCGCGATCGCTCAGGCTTATTACGCGAAAAAGCAGGGCTTAAAGGGTGTGACGACGGAGACCGGAGCCGGTCAGTGGGGCACGGCGCTCTCGATGGCCTGCGCGTATTTCGGACTTGATCTTAAGGTTTACATGGTCAAGGTTTCCTATGAACAGAAGCCGTTCCGCCGCGAGGTCATGAGAACCTACGGAGCGGAAGTAACGCCCTCTCCGTCGATGGATACGAACATCGGACGGAAGATCAATGAGGAATTCCCGGGAACCACCGGATCCCTCGGATGCGCGATCTCCGAGGCGGTCGAGGTTGCGACGTCGACTCCCGGATACCGCTACGAGCTCGGAAGCGTCCTCAACCAGGTTCTGCTTCATCAGTCCATTATCGGTCTCGAGACGAAGACAGCCTGCGACAAGTACGGAATTAAGCCGGATATCATCATCGGCTGCGCCGGCGGCGGATCAAACCTCGGCGGCCTGATCTCCCCGTTTATGGGCGAGAAGCTCCGCGGAGAAGCGGATTACCGGATCATCGCTGTGGAGCCGGCATCCTGCCCGAGCTTTACCCGCGGCAAATATGTCTACGATTTCTGCGACACCGGAAAGGTCTGCCCGATGGCGAAGATGTACACGCTCGGACACGATTTCATCCCGTCTGCAAACCATGCCGGCGGACTCCGCTATCACGGCATGAGCTCTATTTTGTCGCAGCTGTATCATGACGGCTATATGGAAGCACGCGCAGTCGAGCAGACCTCCGTCTTCGAGGCAGCCGAGCTCTTCGCGAGAGTCGAGGGCACGCTTCCCGCGCCGGAATCCAGCCACGCGATCCGTGCGGCGATTGACGAGGCGTTGAAATGCAAGGAAACCGGAGAAGAGAAGACCATCATCTTCGGTCTTACCGGAACCGGATACTTCGACCTCACGGCGTATGAGTCATTTAATAACGGAACAATGACGGACTATATCCCGACGGACGAAGATCTTGCGAAGGGATTTGCGTCGATTCCGGAGCTCAATATCTGAATCGGTTTGTGAGCGCATAAGCGCTGCGGACGGCAGATGTCCGCGCCGCAGCACCGTCCATTTCCAGCACAAAAGCCGGCCCTCTTTGGTGAGGACCGGCTTATTATTATGTTTGCCCTGCGGCGTTTACATTTAGGCTGTGCGCTGCGGCGCCTATTTTGGATTTCGCCCTGCGCCGCCTGCTTTTAAGCTATGCCCTGCGGCGTTTTTTTCTCCCCGGGGAACCGGGGCGGTTATCCGTGATATTCCCCGTTGTACTGGATCAGCGTCACATCCGTTACGCCCGGTATGGCCCGGATCTTTTCCGAGAAGGAAAGATCATTGTGCCGGCACATGACCTCAACGGCCATTTCGGTCTTCTGTCCGCGCATCGTCTTTGATTTGACATAGAACCGCGTCCGTCCGAAGGAACGCAGGATCTCGTCTCCGGCGGAATCCCCGTCGTAATGAATAACCGCGACATAGATACTGCCGCTTTGCTGTTTTTTTACGAAGAGCAGAATCAGGAGGAACATGACGACGGACGCGACGGCCGCCAGCAGATACATCTGCGCGCCGACCGTGATTCCCACCGTGATCGACCAGAACAGGTACAGCAGATCCATCGGATCCTTGACGGCGGTACGGTAACGCACGATGGAGAGCGCGCCGACCATACCGAGAGAAACGACGACGTTGGAGCTGATCGCGAGCGTCACCATGCACGTAAGGACCGACATTCCGACGAGCGTGATCGCGAAACTGCGGGAGAAGATCACTCCCGTATAAAAATGGCTGTAAATCAGATAAATAATGATTCCGATCAGAAGTGCGGCCGCCAGCGAAAGCAGCATGTTTACCACATCTACTTTCGTAAAGAGACCGGACTCAAGAAATGAATTTTTAATCACATCGCGTACGCTCATTTTATTGCCTCCCAATACTCAAATCCGTGCTTATACAGCGTCTTCTCATAACACAGGACATATTTTGAAAATGCCGTCAGTTCCTGGCTTTTCGGAGGAACGAGGTTCCTTACGAGCTGCGGCAGGAATTCGGTGTATTTCACCTCAAGAATCAGTTCGCCGGGCTCCATCACGGACAGCGTCGGCAGAGTGTCGTCGAAGATATCGAAACTCCCGACAGCTGCCCGCACATTGCTGTCAAATGTAATCCTCACGGTGCCTTCGTCCATGATCCAGGGCTCGCGCTCATAGTCGACGATTACCTTCGGGCGGAGCATATTTGACATGCACTCCACATAGAATTCCCGGCAGAGCGCGTGGGGACTTTCAAGAAGAAAAGCGTAATCCCCATCAAGAATCCGGTATACCTCGTCTTTGGTCAGCGGCGCGCTTTCCTTGAAAATGTAGCTGCCGTACTTCTTCTTCCGCTCCAGATGAATCACGTCGCTGCCGTAGTTGTAAATGCGTATGCGGTATTTCTTCCGCGTAAGGACGCCGGCGTCCTTCTCTTCATACGCGCTGTTCATGTAATCGTCGAAATACAGACTCCGGATCAGGTAGCCTCCGTCTTTTGCGTGACTGTCAAGCTTCAGCGCACCGGATAAGCGGAATGAAAGGAGGTCATGCTCTTCTTCGCTGATTCTGTATTTCCATTCGTGGCGGTACTGTTCTTTCTTCATAGGCGGCGTTCACTCCGTAATTTCTTCGACGTGGGCCGTGCCGTCCGGAAG
>CADBRO010000014.1 GCA_902797075.1 uncultured Lachnospiraceae bacterium | reverse complement strand
CCTTCCATTTTTTTTTTTTTTTTCAGGCGAGGATCAGGAGAATCACAAGACATACCGGTCCCGCAATCTTTCCCGCAAGATCGGCTGTCTTTGCGCCTGTGCCGAGGAACTCCAGCAGGGAGGATGTAAGATGTTTGAATGACATATATTCTGTCGCCGTCATACCGGAAAGATCGGTAAGATCCCGGAAATAAGTGCGCAGTCCCTCAAGTCCCCCTGTAAAAATGAAGGGGACGAAGAACATGACGAGGCTGTAGAGGACGAAACGGAATGCCTCTTTGAACCGTTTTTCCTTCACGTAAAGGAGCCCGATGACCGCCGGATAGATTTTAAAATTAACTGCGGCAGAAAGGAAGATAAGCGCCAGCTCACGGAGCCTGGGACTTTTGCTGTCGCGCAGATACAGACCGAAAAGGATGAATACCAGCGTCAGAAAGACAGGGTTTCCCCGTTCGATCGCTCCGGCAAAAAACGGCAGGGAGCAGAGGAGTGATGCGCAGATTAAAAGTGTTTTTTCAAGCTTTGTCCGCGTGATCTTGTTCACGGCCAGTACAAATGCAAGAACCGTGTTCGTCAGCAGCATTACATAGATGATAATGATATACGGTGAATAAGTATAAGACAGCCAGCTGAAGTTTTGTATCGGCGAGGGATTAATTCTGTAAATCAGGGCGAAAAACAGATAGGCAAGGGGCGGAAATGACGCGACGTTGCCGTAGTAGTAGGTCCTGTTGAGATCCGATGCGAGATAGATATGGCGGGCAAAGTCGGTCAGATTCCACTGAGAGCTTCCTCCCATGGTAACCCAGTCAAAGCCGTTCCCGTAAAGAAGCGACAGAACAATGAACCCAAGGACGCCCTCTAATGAAATGAAAAAGAAGAGGTAATCCGGATGTTTTGTGTAAAATTCTTTAAGCTCTTTCATTTGTGCGTCTCCGAATAAGCTGGATCTTTCTCTGCAGCCGCAGCGTCAGCACTGTCAGCTAAAGCAACGGAACTGATCTCTGCGACCGCAGCGCCGGTACTGTCAGTCTGAGCGTCAGCTGTTTCCTCTCCCGGATGGATCAGCCTGTCGTCGATCCCATAAAGCTTTGCGATGGTTTCATAGAAATGCATCAGATCCGTTCCGGACTTTGTGATCCGGTACCGGTCGCCGTCTTTTTCGATTGTTCCGGTCGCGAGTTGCTCGTGAAAGCGCTTGTCGAACGCGCCGTAATCCTGTACATACCGCGAGATAAATGCATCCTCCAGCTCTTCCTTTGTAAATTCCCTGTTTCCGCTATCCGACATATATCCCAGCATAAAAACCGAGACCGAGCGTTCGGCGGTAACCGGGACGTGAGTAAAGAATACAGTCTGAATACAGCAGAACGAAATGAACAGAAGAAGCAGGTCGCGGACCGTGAGCTTAAGGGATTTTCTGCGGACGCGCAGGATTCCCATACAGACGGTAATGATAACGCCCCAGAAGAGAATCAGGATAAGGCCCCGGTAGAAGAAGATATCGATACTTGCAAAAAGCGGTGTTTGAAAGCTGATAATACAGCAGATACTTCCAATTAAAAACAGAGTGATATGAATCAGAATCAGGTGCAGCATCAGAGGTCTCCATACTCAAAATTCTGACTCTATACTATCATAAAGCCGTATATTTCGTCACGCATACAGCAAAACTCGGACACGGATAACCTGCCGCCTGCATCTCTGCAGGAAGCAAGAGGCTGGGCTTGTAGCCGCGGTCCGGGCTCCGTCTGACAGGCGGCAAAGTGTCCGCCTTTTGAGATCAATGTGGTGAAACGATTAAACCAATGCGAGCAATGACAGAATAATATATACCAAAAATGGCATCCGATAATTGTGCAAGACGACAAAAATAGGCTGAGAACGCGCAAAACTATTGACTTAAATGCCGATGAAGTCTATTTTTGTTTTATGTTAAACGTTTAAACAAACGTTGCATGCCACATGATTTAGAGGAGGATACAAAAGATGAAAAAAAGAATGCTCGCTATTCTGCTTTCCTGCGCTATGGTTGCGTCTCTTCCGATTTCCGCGGCAGCGGTTTCAGCGGACGATGCGGCAGATGAAGTGACAATCACCACATGGAATGAAGTTAATCCCGACGACTCGCTCAATATGTATAAGCAGGCGGAAGCTGCTACCGGCGTTAAGGTCAATGTCACCGTGATTCCGGAAACAGACTATTCTTCCAAGCTGAACCAGATGGTGGCCACACAGGATTCCTCCGCGGATATCATGATTGTGTGGGAAAATGACATCCGCAACTTCGCGGAAGTCGGCGGTATCGACGCTCTTGATGACTATATGACCGACTCCACGATTGACACGTCGGACTTCATTGACGCTGTTGCTGTTCTTGCCGACGGCCTTGGCGGAACTTATGGACTTCCGTGGTGCGCGGCTACTGAAGTTCTTTACTACAACAAGGATCTCTTCGATGCTGCCGGAATCGAATATCCGACCAACGACTGGGCTTATGAAGACTTCAAGGCGGCTGCTGAGAAGCTTACGGCTGACGGCGTTTACGGATGCGCGCTTCCGAACCTTCAGACATGGTGGGCAGGCATCGGCGGAGCCGGCGACCAGATCTACGATCCGGAAAGCGGCGAGCTTGTGATCGGCGACGGCGCTGTCTCCTTCATTACGGACTGCAAGGATATGGTTGACAAGGGAATTATGCCGGAACCGTCATCTGATACGACAGATCTCTTCGCAGCAGGCAAGGCAGCGATGGCATGGCAGGGAAGCTGGATGATCGGCACATATGGTGATACGCTTGGATTCGGCTGGGATATCGCATCTCTTCCGACAAACAAGGTTAAGTACAACACTCTGCACACCGGTTTCTATACTCTGAACGCAAACAGCAAGAACAAGGAAGCTGCCTGGAAGGTCATTGAGTACCTCATGAGCGAAGAAGGCCAGACGATCAACTCAAAGTCCAGCGGCAACCCGTCCGCACTTAAGACGATCGCGGCAGAAGGCGCATGGAAAGTGGAATCCGCAGCAGACATCATTTCCAACTGGGATGCAATGACAGATTCTCTCGAAGCCGGTATCTTCGGATACACATGCCTGCCGTCAGGCGTTACCGGTGACGCAGTGAGTAAATTCAACTCTGCTCTGCTTGGCGAGTGCACTCCGGAAGAGGCAGTTGAGCAGGCATCACAGTATGCTGCCGAGACAATTGGCTACTGATTTCGGAACTTTTAAATGACAGCTGAGTAAACACAGCCGCTTCCGCCTGAACGATGTGATACGGCCATCCGGGCAGAAGCGGCTTTTTTCATAGGCAAGAAGCGAAGCGGATTGCTTTAGAACTGCAGGAAGTATTCTTCAAAATGAGTCAGTGAGCTTCCTGTATATTATAAACAGTAAAGGGAGAAGTGCTTTATGACGCGCAGAAAACGGGATAACAGAACGGCGTTTTTCTTTATACTGCCGTGGCTGATCGGTTTTATATGCTTCACATGTTTCCCGGTGGGATTCATGGTCCGTACTTCACTGACAAACAGGAAGCTTAACGGACTCAGCAAGTTTGTCGGACTGGCGAACTACAGGAACATGCTGAAAAGCAGTACCTTTCTTAATTCTTTAAAAGTGACGATTATGTTTACGATTATTATGGTGATCGTAACGACAATCTGGGCGATTATCATGGCGCTGCTTCTTAACCGCAAACAGAGGCTGAACGGCATTTTCCAGTTCTGCTATTTTCTTCCTTCCGTTATTCCGTCGGTTGCTCTTGCCTACGCGTTCAGAACGATCTTCGGGAAAGACGCGGGACTTCTGAACGGGCTGCTCGGATTTTTTAGAGGCGCGCCGGTCAGCATTAACTGGCTGTATGATAAGCATACCGTCTACCTCGTCGTTTTCTTCATAACGCTTTTTACCTATAACACGGGACAGATGATGCTCATCTTCCGGTCGGGCCTTTCCGACGTTCCGGCAGAGCTTTACGAAGCGTCGGATCTCGACGGGGCGACGAATACCCAGAAGTTTTTCTCTATTACACTGCCCATGATTTCACCGCTTGTGCTGTTCAATGCGGTCAACGGGTGTATCAGCGCCTTGAACGGTTCATTTGCGCTCCTCTATCCGCTGACGGGAGAGAGCGGGGATCCGAATGGAAAGACCCAGGTCCTGAGCCTTCTGATTTACAAGGAAGCGTTCAGCAACATGAAGGTCGGATACGCGTGCGCGCTGTCCGTCGCGCTGTTTATACTGGCGGCGCTGTTCGGCATAGCCATTTTCGCGATTTCGAAGAAAACCGTGTATTATGAGAACTGACGGGGGAAGAAGAATGGGCATTAAATCCAGAAAGCGGTCTGAGGAGATCGTTCTCTATATTATAAAAGTGATTGTCGCTGTCATCATGTTTACGCCGATCGTATGGATCGTGACCGGTGGCTTCAAGACGCTGACAGAGTTTACGACATCCGGAAGCATCATCCCGGAAAAAGCGACGCTTGAGAATTTCCGCTATATTTTTGTGAATTCGGATATCTGGAAGTATCTGCGGAATACATTTATACTTATGTTCGGGACGACGCTCGGGACGCTGGTTTCATCTTCTCTTGTCGCTTATCCGCTGGCGCGGATGGAGTTCCGCGGGAAGAATCTGGTGTTCGGGATCATAATCGCTACGATGATGATTCCGAATATCGCGCTGATTATTCCCCAGTATATTATGTTCGGCAAAATCGGCTGGCTGGATTCGCTGCTTCCGATGATTGTACCGGCGTGGTTCGCCTATCCGTACAACACGTTTTTGTTCAGGCAGTTTTTCCGGACCATTCCGAGAGAACTGGATGAGGCCGCCATTATTGACGGATGCTCGAGGCCGCAGCTGTTTTTCAAGGTGCTTGTCCCGCTGACCAAACCGATCTACGCGACAATCGCCGTATTATCCTGCGTGTTCTGGTGGAATGAGCTGACCCAGCCGGTCTTCTATATCAACAGTGACCGGTGGCGCACGATGACAATCGCGCTGATGACGTCCTATATGTATACCGGCGGAAATACATTCGTCATCAACTGGGCTTCCATCATGGCAGCCGCTACCCTGATGATTATTCCGCCGATGATTCTCTACTTCTGCGGATCAAAATATCTCGTCGGGGGAATAAAAACAACCGGTCTCAAGTGAAAGGCTTCTGTATTCACTTGCCGGCGGAGGCGTAAATATGACGACATTAAAAGACATAGCCGAGCAGGCGGGCGTTTCAATCGCAACCGTTTCCTATGTTCTGAACGGAACGCGGAAAGTGAGCGACGCCACGAAACAGAAAATCCTCACCATCGTGGAGGAAACCGGATATCAGTCAAATATACTGGCAAAGAGTCTTCGCAGCAGGAAAACCGGGCTCATCGGCGTAATTGTCGAAGACATTCAGGCAAAGCACAGTCCCGCGATCATCGACGGTATCAACAGGGCAGCGGAAGAACGCGGTTATCAGATTATCTTGAGCAATCTCCGGCTGATCAGCAAGATCGGTCAGGAGTTCAGCCACATTTCAAAATACCGGGATGATATCGAAAGAGCGCTGGGTACGCTGAATGCAATCAGGGCAGACGGGATAATCTATGTCGGCATGCACGACAGAAAGATTCCGCATTTTGCCGAGGAGAAGGAAATACCCTTTGTCTACTGTTACTGCTATGCGGAGAACGGCGGATCTTTCGTGTGCTACGATGACAGGAAAACTTCATGCGAACTCGCGAGAAGGCTGATTGAGGCAGGACACAGAAGGTTCGGAATTCTGGCAGGGCAGGTGGAATCGGAGCCGTCCCAAAGAAGGCTTGAGGGAATCACGAGAGCTCTTGATGAGGCCGGAATACCCGAAAGCAGCAGACAGATTGTTTACGCCGGATGGAAGTATGAGACTGCAAGAAATGCGGCGAAGAAGATGCTCTCGGAGAAGACCAGGCCTACCGCAGTTATGGCCTTAAATGATGAAATGGCGCTCGGCGCCAGAGACGCCGCGATGCAGATGAGGCTGTCGATTCCTGAAGACCTGTCGCTCACGGGATTCGATAATGCAGACGAGATTCAATATGTAGTGCCGCACATAGCGACGGCTTCAAGACCCTTAAGCCTTATGGGAGAGCGGGCTGTCGGAATTCTCGCGGATCAGGCAGAGGGCAGGACCAATGAGACAATCAACATCACTCTGCCGTGTTCAATCATTGAAGGGGAGTCGATCGGCCGTATCTGACCGCTTCCCGGATACGGGATTCAAGGAGATGAATAAGCGATGAAACATCTTAGGGGACTTCCGCTGAGAAATGTAAAAATAGACGACAGGTTCTGGAATCATTATGTTCCGCTTGTTGAGACCACAATCCTGCCCTTTATGTGGGAACTGATCAATGACCGGGTTCCGGGCGCTGAGAAGAGCTGGTGCATCCACAATTTCAAAGTTGCCGCAGGGGAGCTCATCGGAACCCATCACGGCATGGTCTTTCAGGATACGGATCTTGCAAAATGGCTCGAGGCGGCAGCGTATTCTCTCGCGAAGCATCCGGATCCGGAACTTGAAAAGAGGGCCGATTACGCGATTGACCTGATCGGAAAGGCCCAGTGCGATGACGGCTATCTTGTCACCTATTATATCATCACGGGTGAAGAGCGGTGGTCTGATCTCATGGAAGGACATGAGCTCTATACTGCCGGACATATGATCGAGGCAGCCGTCGCGTATTATGAGGCGACCGGAAAAAGAAAGTTCCTGGACATCGTCTGCCGTTTCGCCGACTGCATCGACCGGCAGTTCGGATCCGCCCCGGGAAAAATGCACGGTTATCCGGGACATCCGGAGATTGAGCTCGCCCTGATCCGTCTGGCGAAAGTGACGGGCGAAGAGCGTTACCTGCGCCTTGCGGAATACTTCATCCGGGAGAGAGGAAAACAGCCGACGATCTTTGATCTTCAGGAAGCGAGAAAGAGCGGCAAGTACATTTTCCCGGAATTCAAAGATTTTGATCTCGATTACATGCAGGCCGACAGACCGCTTTCTGAGCAGAGGGAAGCGGAAGGCCACGCCGTGAGAGCGGGATATCTCTACAGCGGGATGGCGGATCTCGCGGCCGAGACGGAAGACGAGGCACTGTTCGAACAGTGCGACGCCATTTTCAGGGATATCGTCGATAAAAAAATGTACATCACCGGAAGCATAGGATCTGCGGCCTACGGGGAGCGGTTCACGTCCGCTTACGACCTGCCGAATGACACCAACTATTCCGAGAGCTGCGCGACGGTTTCTCTTGCGATGTTCGCAAACCGGATGTTCAGGATGACAGCTGAGGCGGGATATGCGGATACGGTTGAAAAAGCGCTTTACAATACGCTTCTTTCGGGAATTGCGCTCGACGGGCGGCACTTCTTCTACGTGAATCCGCTGGAGGTCAATCCCGTTACCGCTGAAAAGAATCCGACGATGAGACACGTTAAGACGGAAAGACAGCTCTGGTTCGGCGTCGCGTGCTGTCCGCCGAATATCGCCAGGACCCTGGCGTCGCTTTCAAATTACATGTACGCGCAGGATGACGATACGCTGTACGTCAATCTGTTCATCCAAAATGAGGCGGAAACTTCAATCGCGGGCGGTACGGCTCACATACGGCTTGACGCCTGCTATCCATCGGACGGGCATATCGGGATCGAAGTCGGAGAAACGGACGCTCCGTTTGTCCTGGCGGTACGTCATCCTGGAACATCCGGAAAATTTGACCTCAAGATAGACGGAGAGGTCTTCGACGGAGAAGAGAAGAACGGATATGTCTATATTTCACGGAGCTGGAAGCACGGAGCAAAAATCGAGATAGATCTTGACACGGACTTCAGGTTCGTCTACAGTAATCCGCTGGTGGACAGCTGCGCGGGGAAAACCGCCCTCATGAAGGGACCGTGGGTTTACTGCCTCGAAGAAGCGGATAACGGAAAGCGCCTTGCGTCGCTCTATGCGGATCCGGATCTTCCGGTGACGGAAACAAAGGCGGACGGATTGCCGGACGGCGTGCCAGCGGCCGCATTTTCCGGAATGAAAATCGTATCCGGCAATGATGCGGCGCTTTACAGCGAAGTTAAGCCGAAGAAAGAGAAGGCGGAGCTTAAGGCTGTTCCCTATTGCCTGTGGAATAACCGCGGAAGGGGAGAAATGGCAGTTTGGATAAAGACGGTGTGATTCGGGAAGAGCTTTTCTTCCCAAAATACGCGGATCAATTGAGCCGGCAGCAGAGAGCGGCGGTACTTCAGACTGAAGGACCGGCGCTCCTTCTTGCTGTTCCCGGGGGCGGGAAAACCACGGTGCTGGTCACCCGGCTCGGATATATGATCGGCTGTCTCGATATTCCGCCGGGAGATATTCTGACGCTGACTTATACGGTTTCGGCCACAAAAGACATGGCGGACCGGTACCGGCAGATTTTCGGAGATGACCTGCCGTGTCCTGAGTTCCGGACGATCAACGGAATCTGCGCGAAAATCATTCTGTACTACGGAGGCAGGATCGGAAAACAGCCGTTTTCTCTGCTTACGGATGAAAAAAAGCAGCACCAGGTGCTTTCTGCCATTTATCTGAAATTCGAGCAGGAGTATGCGGGGGAGGCCGAACTTAGGGATGTGCGCAGGCTGATCACCTACGCCAAGAATATGATGCTCGGTGATGAAGAAATCAAAAAACTCGGCGAGGCGGAAGGCATCGCCTTTGATGAGATCTACAGGGAATATAACCGCTTCCTCCGGGCGCAGTCTTATATGGACTACGATGACCAGATGGTCTACGCGCTCGCCATTTTAAGGAGCAGTCCTGAAACTCTGAAGCATTTTCAGGATCAGTACCGGTATATCTGCGTCGATGAGGCCCAGGACACCTCCCGCATCCAGCACGAAATCATCAAGCTTCTTGCGGCCGGCAGCGGAAATCTCTTCATGGTCGGAGACGAAGATCAGAGTATTTACGGATTCCGGGCGGCATACCCTGACGCGCTGCTTCATTTTGAAACGGATCATCCCGGAGCCCGTATACTGCTCATGGAAGATAACTTCAGGTCGAATGCGGGAATCGTGCGCGCGGCGGAGCGCTTCGTCCGGAAGAACCGCCTGCGCCATGAAAAGACTATGAGACCTGTGAGACCGGAAGGACCTGAAATCCGCTTTGTCGATCTGAGAGGCAGGGCGGCGCAGTTTTCGTACCTCGCAAAAGCCCTTTCGGATATCGGAGAGGAGACGGCGGTTCTTTACCGCGACAATGAGACCCTGGTTCCCCTTGCGGATATTTTGGAGCGGAACGGGATCCCGTACCGGGTCAGAAACGCCGAGCTCTCATTTTTTTCAAACCGCGTTTCGGCGGATGTGGCGGCCATTTTTCATTTTGCGGAAAACCCGTCCGATCCGGAGCTTTTCCTGAAGATATATTATAAAATTGCTTCCTATCTTACGAAGCAGCAGGCGGAGAAAATCGCGGCGGAGCGCGTTCCGGGTATTCCTCTTTTCGAGGCTGCGCTTGGAGATCCGCAGGTTCCGGTGCGGTCAAAGCAGAGTATACGGGCTTTGAAGGCGGCTCTTGCGAGGCTTAAGACCGATTCCGCGGAGGAGGCGCTGACGAGGATCGCAGGC
Source organism: uncultured Lachnospiraceae bacterium (assembly GCA_902797075.1). Lineage (GTDB taxonomy): Bacteria > Bacillota > Clostridia > Lachnospirales > Lachnospiraceae > Chordicoccus. Next base: position 18,708 of record CADBRO010000014.1, on the reverse strand, counting down.
CCCATGGGATACAGGGAGTATCTTACGCGGAGCGGAACCGCCGACAGAAAACTCCGGGTCCTGCAGATTCTGGCGAAGCGGGAGAAGGATCTGGGAAGCCTTCTTTACAGGCTTTCGTATCTCGAAAAGCTGCTCGCGGAAAAGGAATCCGGGCCTGATACGCAGCTCGTCTTTTCGACGATTCACTCGAGCAAGGGTCTCGAGTACGATCATGTGTATCTGGTGGACGCGGCGGACGGGATTTTTCCGGAGCGGCTGCCGGACAAGGCTCTTCTTGGAAAATGGCGGCTGCATGGATCCGGGACCTTCTCCGACAAAGAAATGAAGGAGATCGGCGCCTGGGAGGAGGAGCGGAGGCTCTTTTACGTCGGAGCAACCCGGGCAAGGAACAGGCTCACGGTGTTCCGTTATTCGGACAATTCCACCTTCGCGGACGAGTTCCGAAGCTGTGCGGATCCGGGACAAAGCGCGGATGCCGGAAGTGCGGGTGCAAGAGCGAAGCGAAAGACAGCGCAAAAAGCGGGATCTTTGATGGCGGATGCCGCAGAGGCAAGGCGGACAGACGGATTATTATCCGACTACGAGGGATTCCGCAGATTCTGCGACCGCCTGTGCGAGGGCACCCTTGTGGAGCACCCGGTGTTTGGCGGAGGAGTCATAATTTCCTCCGATGACAGCTTCGTGACTGTCCGGTTCGGAGACGGCGTAAAGAAGCTCGGACTCGAACTCATTTACAGGAAGGGTCTTTTAGAGATACTCTGACTGCCGCAACGTGATATAATGGAAACACAGTATCCGCGGAAGAAGGAGGTCAGGCAGCCATGAAGAATCAGATCAGAGTGCTTATTCACAGCAGTATCAGGATTTCGGGAAACGCCGCAGTCATTTACGTCGATCCTTTTAAACTAAAGGGTGAGCCTCATGACGCGGATTATATCTTCGTCACGCACGATCATTATGATCATTTTTCACCGGAGGATATCGGGAAAGCCGCGAAGGAAGGCACGATTCTTGTTGTGCCGGAGAGTATGCGTCAGGCGGCGGACCAGGTAAGCAATATGGTTTCCTCCATTATAAGCGCGGTCCCAGGAGAATCCGGTACCGAAGGGACCGACCATTTTCAGGCGGTACCCGCCTATAACAACACCAAGCAGTTTCATCCGAAAGCCGCCGCCTGGGTCGGTTACGTCCTGGATCTTGACGGAGGGAGCGTCTACATCGCCGGCGATACGGACATGAATGCGGATAATGTGAGCGTGAAGTGCGACACGGCGCTTGTGCCGATCGGAGGGAAATTCACGATGAACGCGGAAGAGGCGGCCCGGTTTGTAAACCGGATCCGGCCGAAAACCGCGATTCCGACGCATTACGGCTGCATCATCGGAAGCCGTGAGGACGCAGGCCGTTTTGCGAAGGACGTGGATTCCTCAATCAGAGTGGAGACTTTGATGGAGGAATTCGACTGAATGATCTTTAATCCGGACAGTGCTGCAGTTCATTTCTGCTTCAGGAGGAGATTATGGATCAACAGCTGTATCAGGGGTATCTGAATATTCTGAAAGAGGAACTGGTACCTGCGATGGGCTGTACGGAGCCGATCGCGCTTGCTTACGCCTCCGCAAAAGCCGCCGAGCTGCTGGGAGAGCGGCCCAGGCGGGTATCCGCCTGCGTGAGCGGAAGCATTATAAAGAATGTGAAATCCGTGATCGTCCCCAATACCGGAGGGCTTAAGGGGATCGCTGCTTCAATCGCAGCAGGCGCTTCAGCCGGGAAGGCGGATCGTCTGCTGGAGGTGATCTCCGACGTGACGCCGGAGGGACTCGCCGCCACAAGGCGTTTTCTGGACGAGGTTCCCGTGGAAGTGGAGTCCGCGAAGGGCGGCTGCACATTTGATATAACTCTTACGTTTTTCGGAAACCGGGATACGGTGAAAATCCGTGTCGCGAATTACCACACCAACATCGTATATCTTGAAAAAAACGGGGAAATCCTCTATTCCAAACCGGTGATCGGCGAGGAAGAAGACGGTCTTACGGACCGCAATATCTTAAGCATGGAAGGAATCTGGGAATTTGTAAATGTGCTCGATCCCGGCGATGTAAAGGAGCTTCTGGATTCCCAGATCAGATGCAACACGGCGATTGCGGAGGAAGGACTGCGGCACGCGTACGGGGCTTCGGTCGGAAGAGTGATCCGCACGATTTACGGAAATGACATCAAATTCAGGGCAGTCGCATCGGCTGCCGCCGGCTCGGACGCCAGGATGAACGGCTGCGAACTTCCGGTCGTGATCAATTCCGGCAGCGGGAACCAGGGGATTACAGCCTCTCTTCCGGTTATCGAATACGCAAGGGAATTCAATATTTCCGACGAGCTGTTGTACAGGGCTCTTGCGCTTTCGAATCTGACGACGATTCACCAGAAGACGAGGATCGGGCGTCTGTCCGCGTTCTGCGGCGCAGTAAGCGCCGGTGCGGGAGCCGGCGCGGGAATCGCATATATCTGTACCGGAAGTTATGACGCCGTGATTCATACCGTGGTCAATACGCTGGCGATCATATCCGGTATGGTCTGTGACGGAGCCAAGGCCTCCTGCGCGGGGAAAATCGCCGCCGCCGTGGAGGCAGCCATACTGGGGTTTCATATGTATGAGCAGGGAGAACAGTTTTACGGCGGCGATGGAATCGTAAAGAAAGGAATCGAGGAAACGATCGACAGCGTGGGCAAACTTGCCCGTGACGGGATGAAGGAAACAAACGAAGAAATCATCCATATCATGATCGACGAGGACAGGAATAAGGAAGGCGAAAACCGGTAATTCGTTATTGTGAAATTCACGTGAAATCAGGCGGGTAAATGACCCGCCTGATTTTTTATTTGTTATGATAGGATTGCAATGACCGGTCAGGCTTATAAACAAACCCTGATGACAGCCCGAAAGAGCGGCAGATGGGAGGAATGAACAGTGAAAAAGACGAATCCCACAGAAGGTGATCTGAAAAACAATTACAGACGGAGGCGGCTGGCAGCGGCCGTATCGGCGCTTCTTCTGGCAGCCGCAGCGGCAGTATTCGTTCCTGCGGCAGAGGCAGAAGCGTCAGCGCAAAAGCTTTCTCCGCTTACCGTCTCGGTTCTCAAAATCGGAAAAGCCGACGCGATCATCCTGACAGAAGGCAATCACACGATGGTGATCGATGCCGGCGAGGAGGATGACGGAGGCGAGGTGACGGAGTTTCTTCTGAAGCAGGGAATCACATCCGTCGAAACTCTGATCATCACTCATTTTGACAAGGATCATCTGGGCGGCGCGGATACCCTCGTTAAATACATCGGAGCAGAGCGGGTACTGCTTCCGGATTACGAGGGAAGCGGAACGCAGTATCAGGAGTTCCTGCAGGCACTTAAGGAAAAGGATATCGTACCGGAACGTCTGGACGAGCCCTGCAGCTTTTCGCTCGGAAGCGCCGGGGTTTACGTCGAACCGCCGTCTTCCTATGAAATTAAGGATCCGGGTGAAGAGTATGACAACGACTTTTCGCTGATTACCACTGTGACCCACGGGGATATGAGATTCGTGTTTGCCGGGGACATCGAAGAGCAGAGAATCCGTGAATGGCTTGAAGGCGAAAGCGCCGTAAGCTGCGATTTCCTCAAGGTGCCGCATCACGGAGTATATGATGACGCGCTCGCGGAACTCTTTGAGAAGCTTTCGCCGTCCACGGCCGTAATCTGTTCGTCCGCGAAAAATCCCGCGGATCCGAGGACTCTGGAACTGCTGAAAAATGGCGGTGCGGACGTAAGAGAGACGAAGGACGGACGAATTGCCGTCATCAGCGACGGGCTGAGTCTCGATGTAAAGCAGAAGACGAAAAATAGAAAAGAAAACGAAATCAGAGGATATGAAAATGAAGAATATGAAGAAAAAAACAGCTGCTCTGCTGATTGCAGCGGCACTTCTTGGCAGCACTTCCGCGGCACAGGCCGCGATGCAGGAACAGCCGGCGCTTGACGCATTTTATGAGCTCATGTCTGAGACGGACAGCGCGCCGGATGCGGCAAACGGTTCCCGGAGCTCTGCGTACGACACGCTTGAAGCGGTGATGTCGGGCACATACAGCCAGCTTCCCGAAGAAGAATCGGAACTTGATTCTTTTTCCGAGTCGCTTCCGCGCCTTTCCGCCATTACGACAGCGGATATTGCCGCCTATGCGTCTGTGAGAAACATCGAACCGGGGGCGGTACGGCATGCCTGGTATCAGGCGCTCGCGAACGTTCTTTCCGCGGAAATGGCGCTTAGCCGTGAGGACAATGAAAAGTACCAGGGCGTAGCAGAAATCCTTTCTCTCTTTATCGGCACATCGGAAACGCCGGCCGGCGCGGATCCCGAGGCCGAGTCCCAAAAAGAAGAAGTCCGAAGGACGATGACGCCGGAAAGAAGCGCTGAGATCGCGGACGCGCTGCAGCTGCCGGAGGCATTTGTCGAGTACGTCATCATGAGTCCCTCCATTGACGATGATCAGTGGGAGGATGATGAGGACTGGCGTTCCGGAACCGCGTTCGAAAGCGGGACGGAGGACGGTTTTACGGATATTACAATCGGTATGAAGGACAGTCCTTCCGATACAAGAATCGCGGAGCTTCAGGAGGTGCTGATAAAGCTTGGCTACTTAAGCGGAAAAGCAGACGGCGTATTCGGCGGGCGGACGCAGGCTGCGCTCCTGGAATTCCAGTACGCGAATGCGATGAAAGCGAACGGTATCTACAGCGGAAGCGTATACCGGAAGCTTTCGGATGAGGATCTCGTCGCCAGGTGGGATTACGACGACGAATTCTGGGATCCGGACGATGACGACCGGGATGATGACGACCGGGATGACGATGACCGGGATGACGACGCGCCGGACTACAATACGCCGGACTACAATACGCCGGACTACAACACGCCGGACTATGACGCGCCGGACTACAATACGCCGGACTACAACACGCCGGACTACAACACGCCGGATTACAACACGCCGGACGACGATACGGATGACTGAAAGAACGCTTAACAGGAAGCAGATGTGGATTCTGGCGGCCGCGGTTCTTGGCGCGGCCCTGCTTCCGTGTTTTCTTCCGAAAGCCGGGGAGGGAAGCTCCGGCATGGCGCTCACGGAAATCCACATAGATACTGAGAGCGGGGATCTCCCCGGAGACAGCGGCGTATTCGCGGATCTCATGATCAGGGAGCCGGGTCCTCACGGAGATTTCAGGGACATCCGGTCCCGGGCGGAAATCCGGATCCGGGGGAACACGAGCCGCCGTTTTCCGAAAAAAAGCTATAAGCTGAAAATCGTCGATGAAGCCGGGGAAAAGACGGATCTTCCGATTGCGGATTTAAGGAGCGACGATGACTGGATTTTAAATCCCTTGTATTCCGATACCTCAAAGATCCGGGAGGCGCTGGCATTAAAGCTTTGGGACGAACTGAACTTTTGCGGGCAGAGCGCGATGGGTACCCGGGCGGTTTTCACGGAGGTCTATATCAACGGAGACTACCGGGGACTGTATTTCCTTGAAGAACGGGTGGACCGCAAGCAGGTAGGCGCTGATAAGACAGACGGAATTCTGTATAAGATTACCGCCAATCAGAGACCGCAGGGGGACGAGCTGCGCGCATGTACATCCCCTGACGAATGCGGCGGCATCGAGCTTGTGTATTCCGGGGAAAATGCCGCAAATATCTGGAATCCTGCGGCGGACTATATGGATCTCCTGGATCGCGGACTTCCGGAGGGGACGGATTTCACGGATCACGGCGGCATGCTCTTTGACCTCGAAAATGTGATCGACTACGGATTGTGGAGCATGGCGGTACAGGCAAGAGACGGCCATTTTAAAAATCAGTTTATAAACTGTGTTCCGGATAAAGACGGCGGATATGTTCTTTACCGGATACCGTGGGACATGAACCACACATTCGGAGATCTCTGGGCCGGAGACTCGCCGGAGACAAACTATCTTACGTGGAAAATTGAGGATCCGGAGCCGGATGATCTGCTAAAGGTTTATCTTGACACAGGCGATAAGAATTTCCGCCAAATGCTCGCATCCAGGTGGAAAAAACTGCGGGAAAATGCGCTTGACGAAGACGCGGTTCTGGATTACGCGAAAGAGCTCTTTGCCGCGCTTGGGCCGGCAATAGAGAGGGATTCACTAAGATGGCCGGAATGCGGGACCGGTGAAGGCAACTCCGCAAATATCAGGGATATAGAGAAGTATATTTGTGAGTCGTTTGCCGGGATTGACGAATGGATCACACGGAACTGCACGTAATTAACGGAGGGCGCTTATGGCACGAATCTGGATTGTTGAGGACGATCCCCGGATCAGCATGCTGATTGATATGACTGTTCGGAAGGCCGGGCACCGGACGCTGCAGCTGGCCGACGCGGTAAGGCTGGATGAGGCGCTGAAGGAAGAGGAGCAGCTTCCGGATCTTCTGCTCCTTGATCTTATGCTCAGGGCTAAATCCGGCTACGAAATTCTCGCCGAGTGGAAGGCAAGGCGGCGCACGCAGTTTATTCCGGTGATTATTATATCCGCAAGAAGCAGCGAAAATGACAAGGTGAAGGGACTTGAGCTCGGGGCGGAGGACTACATCACGAAGCCCTTCGGCGTCCGGGAACTGCAGGCAAGAATCAACACCGCCCTCCGGCGGACTCCGAAGGCGCCGGAAAAGCTGGTGTTTAAGGGGCTTCTTATCGATATCAGATCGAGGGAGGTCTTTGTGGACGGCGAAAGAAAAGAGCTTACGGCCATGGAATTCGATCTCCTTTACTGTCTCGCAAGGAACTGCGGAAGTACGGTTACCAGGGGCACTTTGCTGAAAGAGGTCTGGGGATATGACGGGGAAGAGGACAGCTCAAGAACCGTGGACGCTCATGTAAAGACCCTTCGCGTAAAGCTCGGAGACGACGCTCAGGAGCCGCGGTTCATAAGGACCGTGAGAGGGGCAGGATATCGTCTGGTGGCGGAGGAACCGTAAGATGAAGCGGAGACTTGAGGCAGTCTACTGGCAGGGAATACTGATCACACTTCTTATGGCGGCGATCTCCATCGGAGCCGCCGCGCGGGTCAAGATCAGCGATACGAGAAACCAGCTCACCGCACTCCTTAAAGCGGCGGCGCGCTGGACACTGGATTCGAATGAGGAGCTTCAGAGCCTGGCGGATTCCATATCCGCGGTGACGCCCGGGCTTCGGGTTACATTTCTGCACGAATCGGGACTGATCCTGGCGGACAGCATGGAAGCCTACGAAAATGACGGGGGCCACTACGGGGATCCCGAAATTGCCGCCGCCCGGGAGGGCGGTACCGGGCGGGATATCCGCATGTCCTCCTCGGAAGCCGCACTGATTCTCTATATGGCGGAAAAGGTGTCTCCGCAGCTGATTTTAAGGCTCAGCTATCCCGTGCTGGAAATAGCCCGTACCCTGATTCTCTACGGTATTGCGCTGCTTGCGCTTTTCCTTGTGCTCTACTGGGCCGAGCGGCGCGCCGTCTCGCGTCTGATCCGCGACCAGCAGAAACAGCTTAAGGATATCCGGGATCTTTTAGACGGGGAACAGGGAAACAGACAGGCTGTTTTTCCTGAATTCCAGCCGGTCTATGATTCGATCTCCTACCGCATCAGCCGGCTGATCAACGACAGGATGGAGATCGAACGGACGTTGAATCTCCGGAAGGATTTTGTGGCGAACGCAAGCCATGAGCTGCGAAGTCCGCTGACTTCCGTCAGGGGATTTGCGGAAATGCTGGAGGAGGACCTCGCCGAGACTCCAAAAGAGCGGAAGATCTGCCTTGAGACAATCATAAGCGAATGCGACCGGATGCTGGAAGTGATCGAGGATATTCTTCTGCTCAGCAAATCCGCAAAAAAGACGGAAGAAAACGTCAGAGAGATTTCCGCGGCGGAAACCGCGGAGGAGGTCCGCCATGCGATCCGGCCGCAGGCCGCGAAAAAGAACATTTCCATCGAAATAAGCGGTAATACGGTCATCAGGGCCGAGGAGAAGGATATCTGGGAGGTCTTCTATAACCTGATGGACAACGCGGTGCGTTACGGGAAAAACGGGGGATTCGTCAGAGTCGTGATGTCGGATGGGGAAATATCGGTCGAAGACGACGGAATCGGCATCGCTCCGGAAAATCTTAAATCCGTCTTTGACGAATTCTACCGTGTGGACGAGGCGAAGAATGACGTCCCGGGAGGAACGGGCCTCGGGCTTTCAATCGTAAAAACCATTGTGGAAAAACTCGGCGGAACCATCCGGGCGGAAAGCGAATACGGAAAGGGAAGCCGCTTTATCATAGAGCTTCAGGAGAAAACAGACGATGAGGAGATTCGGTAAGCTCATTTTTTTCGGTATCCTTTGTGCCGTTTCTGCAATAAGCGCCGCATCCGTATCCGCTGCGGCACCGGAAGTATCTGGCGGAGCGGCGGCATTTTCATGCAGAGAAAACCGCCGGGACTGCCTGCTTCTGCAGGCGGTGTGCGCCGGATATTTCGATGGGTTTGATCCTTCGGACGCCCTCGAGGGACGGGTCTACGCCGCGGTGTTTCCGCAGATGTGCGGGATCAGCGAGGATACATTTGAGCATTACGGGGAGGAGTTCGGAGCGGACGAGGACGACGTCCGGATATTATATTACGGTGCGCTGTCCAGCTGCCTGCTGGCGGATATTCTGTATGAAACGCCTTCCGGAGAGAAAACGGACGCCTGGATGCGGGTGCTTCTGCTCTTTCTCAATCCGTCCGGGGAAAGCGGAACAAAGGAGGAGACCGACAGCGCAATCCGGACGATCAGGGAAGAGATAACCGGGGATGTGATCGAAAAAATGGCGGAGCGGGCCGGGGTTGACGACGATTACATTGAATGGCTGATTATGGGTGAAAATTCCGACGATTGATTAGCACTCGACTATTGACAGTGCTAACAACAGGTGCTATAGTACACTTAGTGTTATAGAAAATATAGCACAATCCTGAATAAGACAAAAAGACAGGAGGCACTGCTTATGAATATAGAGAAATTCACCCAGAAATCGAAAGAAGCGCTTGCGTCTCTCGACAAGATCGCACTGGACTTCGGCCATCAGGAAATCGAGGAGGAGCATCTGCTTTATGCCCTTCTTTCCCAGGAGGACAGCCTGATCAAAAAGCTCGTCGTGAAGATGGGCATTGACGGAGAGTCATTTGAAAATGCGGTAAACAAAGCGCTGGAAGGACGCGTTAAAGTTCAGGGCGGCACGCCTTATATCGGAGGCGACCTTAACAAGGTTCTTCTCAAGGCGCCGGACGAAGCGCGGGCCATGGGGGACGAATATACGTCCGTCGAGCATCTGTTCCTCGCGATGATCAAGTATCCGAACCGCAATGTAAAGGAAATTTTCAGAGCGTTCGGCATATCAAAGGAAACCTTCCTTAAGGCGCTCGCCAGCGTTCGGGGAAATCAGCGCGTCACCACGGATAATCCGGAAGTGACGTACGACGCCCTCGCGAAATACGGCACCGATCTCGTCGAAAGAGCAAAGCAGCAGAAGCTTGATCCGGTGATCGGAAGGGATGACGAGATCCGTCAGACGATCCTGATCCTTTCCAGAAAATCCAAGAACAACCCGGTCCTGATCGGCGAGCCGGGCGTCGGAAAAACGGCAGCGGTCGAAGGACTCGCGCAGCGGATTGTCATGGGCGACGTCCCGGACAACCTGAAGGATAAGCACATCTTCGCGCTCGACATGGGCGCTCTGGTGGCCGGCGCGAAATACCGCGGCGAATTCGAGGAGAGGCTGAAAGCCGTGCTCGGGGAGGTCCAGAAATCGGAAGGACAGATCATCCTGTTCATCGACGAGCTGCACCTGATCGTCGGAGCCGGAAAGACGGACGGAGCCATGGACGCGGGCAACATGCTGAAGCCGATGCTTGCAAGGGGCGAGCTTCACTGCATAGGCGCCACCACGCTTGACGAATACCGGGAATATATCGAGAAGGACAAGGCGCTTGAGCGCCGTTTCCAGCCGGTTATGATCAATGAGCCGACGGTCCTTGACACCATCTCCATCTTAAGAGGCTTAAAGGAACGCTACGAAGTGTATCACGGCGTTAAGATTACCGACAACGCCCTGGTTTCCGCGGCGACGCTTTCGCAGCGGTATATCACGGACCGTTTTCTTCCGGACAAGGCCATCGATCTGGTCGACGAGGCCTGCGCGCTTATAAAGACCGAGCTTAATTCGATGCCCACCGAGCTTGACGAGCTGAACCGGAAGATCACGCAGATGAAGATTGAGGCGACTGCGCTCCGGAAAGAGACGGACGCCCTTTCAAAGGAAAGGCTGGCGGATCTTGAGAAGGATCTCGGAGAACTCCAGGACGAATTCAACGCGAAAAAGGCGCAGTGGGAAAATGAAAAGAACGCCGTCGACGGTCTCAAGACGTACCGTGAGCGGATCGACGCGATCAACAGCGAGATAGAAATCGCGAAGAGAAATTATGATCTGAATAAAGCGGCCGAGCTGCAGTACGGCGAGCTCCCGAAGGTGCAAAAGGCGCTGGAGGAGGCTGAACAGCTGGTAAAGGGCGGGGATCTCTCCATGGTCCGCGAGGAAGTTACGGAGGATGAGATCGCAAAGATCGTTTCAAAATGGACCGGAATCCCGGTTGCGAAGCTGACCGCGGGAGAGCGGGAGAAGCTGCTGAGTCTTGAGTCGGAGCTTCATAAGCGCGTCGTCGGACAGGACGAGGGCGTGCGTAAGGTGGCGGATGCGATTCTGCGCTCCAAGGCCGGTATCAAGGATCCGAAGCGCCCGATCGGTTCCTTCCTGTTCCTGGGACCGACAGGCGTCGGAAAGACTGAGCTTGCGAAAACGCTGGCGGAGTATCTCTTTGACGACGAGAACAACATGGTCCGGATCGATATGTCCGAGTACATGGAGAAGTTCTCCGTCTCCAGACTGATCGGAGCGCCTCCGGGATATGTGGGCTACGACGAGGGCGGACAGCTGACCGAGGCGGTCCGAAGAAAACCGTTTTCGGTCGTTCTGTTCGATGAAGTCGAAAAAGCGCACCCGGACGTCTTCAACGTGCTTCTTCAGGTGCTTGACGACGGTCATATCACGGACAGTCAGGGAAGAACCGTAGACTTCAAGAATACGATCATCATCCTGACCTCCAATATCGGATCCCAATACCTTCTCGAGGGAATTACTCCGGAAGGTGAGATCACGGAGGAGGCGCGGGAGGCGGTTCAAAGTGAGCTTCGCGCCAGGTTCCGTCCCGAATTCCTCAACCGTCTGGATGAGACGATCCTCTTCAAGCCGCTTACGAAGGACAACATCGGAGGTATCGTGGAACTGCTGCTTGCGGAGCTGAACAGGCGTCTTTCGGACCAGCAGCTTACCATCGAGCTCACGGACGCAGCGAAGGAATATATCATCGACAAGGGATACGATCCGGTTTACGGAGCGAGACCGCTCCGGCGGTATCTGCAGCAGAGCGTGGAAACACTCTCCGCGAAGATTATTCTCGGCGGGGAAATTCACGAGGGCGATACGATCCGGATTGATGTAAAGAACGGCAGTCTTACAGGGGAAATCTGCTGATATTGCGGGCGGCTCCGCCATCTGGTATAATGTTAAGAAAATGTTACAACAAGTGTCGGATACGGAGTAAGCTATGAAAAAAGGTCTTCTGAACAAACTGCTGCTTACGATATTTGCATATCTGATGATGATGGGAAGCGCCGCGGGAATCGCGGCCGCTTCCTATCCGACGGTCTACAAGGGCGTCGATTACTCGAAAATCTACAACTACAATTACTATGTGAAGGCCTATCCCGATGTGAAGAAGAAATACGGAACCGATAAGCAAGCCGTTCTCAAAAACTTTGCGGAACATGGTCTTCATCACGGACGTCTCGGAAACGGCTACTGCAAAACAGCCGCAGGAAAGCGTCTCTGCCGGCAGATCATGTACAAGACGATTATGTCTGCCGCGGACGCAGCCGTATCCAAGCATATCTACAGGTCTGCCGTGTCAAAAAAGACAGGGCAGATTATTCTTGTCATCGGACACCGGATTTCGTTCTGGGAAAAGGCGGGATACGGTATCTGGGAAAAGCGTCTCAGCGCGTACTGCGGATACGGCAGAAACGGCCTTTCGGTGAGCAGGAAGGAAGGCGACGGCACGACTCCGATCGGAGCGTTTAAAATCGTCTACGCCTTCGGAAACGCCAAAAATCCCGGCACGAAGATGAAGTACAGGCTGACTACCGATAAATCATGGCTGTCAGAGGAAAAATCCACTTACAACAAATGGGTCGAATCCTCCAGGTCGATGAAGGGAGAGCATCTGCGTTCCATCAGCGTCTATAAATACGCGATGTGGATCGGCTACAATGTTAATCCCACGGTTTACGGGAAGGGCAGCGCGATTTTCCTTCATTTAAAAGGAAGCAGCTGGTCAACCTCCGGCTGTGTCAGCGTGACGGAGAGCGTCATGAAAAATATTCTGAAGCGGGCAAAGAACGGCACTTACATGGTCATTGTGCCAAAACGTTCCGATATACTGAAATACTGATACCGGCAATCCGGATCATTGCATGGCATATCAGCCTGTGGTAAAATACTGTTTCGTTTAAAACAGGTTACTAAGCGTACAGAAGGATGAGGCATAGGTATGTATCAGATAGATTTTGACAAACCGGTTTCAGTGCATTTTATCGGAATCGGAGGAATCAGCATGAGCGGACTGGCGGAAGTCCTGCTCGGCAGGGGATTCCGTGTTTCGGGATCTGATTCGAAGGAATCTCCTCTCACAAAGCATCTTGAGGAAAACGGCGCAAGGATCATGATCGGCCAGAGAGCCGAAAATATTTCGGAAGATCTCGACTGCGTGGTTTATACCGCGGCGATCCATCCGGATAATCCGGAATTTAAGGCTGCGCAGGATGCAGGGATACCGATGCTGACGCGCGCGGAGCTGCTGGGCGAGATGATGCAGAATTACGCGCTTCCGATCGCAGTGGCCGGAACTCACGGAAAAACCACGACAACTTCAATGTGCGCCCACATTCTCATGAGGGGCGGCCTCGATCCGACGGTATCCGTCGGCGGAATTCTCCCGTCCATCGGCGGAAATATCCGCGTCGGAGGTTCGGGCAACTTTATCACGGAGGCGTGCGAATACACGAACAGCTTCCTTTCATTTTTCCCGAAGATCGAACTGATTTTAAATGTGGACGCGGATCATCTGGATTTCTTCAAGGATCTTGACGACATCGCCTCTTCGTTCCACCGGTTCGCGATGCTTCTTCCGAAGGATGGAACGCTGATTATCAACAGGGACACGGCGAAATATGACGTCGTAACTGAGGGCGTCGAATGTGAAATCATCACATACAGCCTCGAGGGAAATGCTGATTATACGGCGGATCAGATCCGCTTTGACGATCGCGGATGCGGTACATTTATCTGCCTGTTCCGCGGGGAAAAAGTCGGTGAGTTTACCCTCAAGGTTCCCGGAATTCACAATGTATCGAACGCTCTTGCTGCCATCGCTCTCGGAAGAAAGGTAGGACTTTCCGCTTCCCTGATCGCAGAAGGAATCGAAAGCTTTACCGGAACGGAGAGAAGGTTCGAGTACAAAGGAAACTTTAACGGGGCCTCGGTGATCGACGATTACGCGCACCATCCGACGGAGATTACAGCGACGCTTACGGCGGCGAAGAATTATCCCCACAAGAAAATGATCGTCGCATTCCAGCCGCATACCTACAGCAGGACAAAAGCACTGCTCGGTGAATTTGCGGAGGCTCTTTCGGCTGCCGACGAAGTGGTTCTCGCGGATATTTATGCTGCCAGGGAAAAGAACACGTTCGGAATTTCATCCGACGACCTTCGCGCCGAGATCGAAAAGCTCGGAACAAAAGCGCTTTATCTTCCGACATTTGAAGAAATTGAAAAATACATGAAATCGCATGTCGCGGAAGGCGATTTGTTGATAACCATGGGCGCTGGCAATATCGTCGAAGTCGGCGAGCATCTGATATAACGGCCCGGAGCCATTTTTCATACACATTATCCACAGCATCCACACATCTCGTTTCCACATCCGGGAGCGGGCTGTGTGGATGATTTTGTGGATGCGGAAGAAGAACCCCGTGTTATAATGCACTGGTATGATTTATCATTTTGAGGGTTTTCATGGATACGATCAGAATCCGTTCCTGCTTTGCGCAGGACGTTACAGTGATATCAAATGATTTCCTTGACCGCTTCCTTCCCGAGGCGAACGGGGATTTCCTGAAAATATATCTTTATCTGCTCCGCACCTCCGGGAAAAAAGAAGGTGCGTTTTCTCTCTGCGGAATTGCGGACCGCATGAACTGCACGGAAAATGACGTCCTTCGCGCTCTAAGGTACTGGGAGAAGGAGGGCGTGCTTCAGATTACGCGGGATTCCGATGACGCTGTCTCTGAAATCTTGTTCACGAGTTACTGTGATAAGGAAACTGCGGAAGACGCGCCTTCGCCGGTCAGCAAGTCCTCCGAGATTACCTCGGAAAGGCTCGCCGAGCTCGGGCAGAAGGAAGATATCCGTGAGCTGTTTTTTATCGCGCAGCAGTACCTCGGGAAGCCGCTCTCAAGAAGCGAGATGCAGAAGCTCTGTTTCTTCTATGACGGCCTCCGGTTTTCACCGGATCTCATCGATTATCTGATCGACTACTGTGTAAGCCACGGACACACCAGCTTCCACTATATAGAGAAGGTCGCTCTCAACTGGAAGGATCAGGGGATAACCACGGTGCGCGACGCCAGAAAGTCGGCGGAGAGCTATCACCGGGAGTACTATGACATTTTAAAGGCCCTCGGCATTAATAATCATCATCCCGTCGAGGCTGAAACCCGCGTCATGAAGAAGTGGATTGAGAAGTATGAATTTCCGATGGAAATCATCACGGAGGCCTGCACGCGGACGGTCATGAACGCCGCGAAGCCGACGCTCGGATATGTCGACGGCATTTTATCGAAATGGTACGCTAAAAATGTTCGCACGCGGGACGATATCGCGAAGCTTGATGAAGAGCACGCCCGGGCGGCGTCCCGGGAGAAAGCCGCTTCCGCCCCGAAGGCAAAGAGCGGATCGTTCAATAATTTTGAGCAGAGGGACTATGATTACAGTTCTCTTGAGTCCCAGCTTCTGACTTGACGGAAAGGATTCTACATGGCACTGAAAAACTCCGAGTACGACGCGGTTATGCGCAGGTATGACGAGATCCGGGAAAAGCATCTCCATATCCAGGAGGAGCGCACAGCTTCGGTCAGCGCTGAAATCCCCGAAATTGAGGAGATCGACAAAGCGGCGGCGGAGCTGTCTTTTGACGCCGCGAAAATGCGGATCAAAAATCCCGATGCGGACCTGTCCGGGTACAGGGAAGCCTTAAGGGAAAATGCCGGAAAGAAAGCCGCTCTGCTCGTAAAAGCGGGGTATCCGGCTGATTATCTGGAGCTCACTTACGATTGCGGCTGCTGCCGCGATACCGGCTACGTCGACGGAAAGAGATGCAGCTGTTTCGACAGGATCGCTTCTGAAATCCTCTACGGCAGCGGAGCGCTTTCCGGAGACGGTGAGGGCAGCGGTCTTGCGCGCTTTTCATTTGATTTGTATTCTGATACAATAATAGACGAAACGACAGGAAAAACCCCCCGCGAGATCGCAAGGGGCGCTTTTTCTGCCGCGAAGGAAATGCTCGGCGCAATCGGAAAGGCAGACTCAAGTCTCTATATTTACGGAAATACCGGCGTCGGAAAGACGTTCCTTTCACGCTGCATCGCGGAGGAGGCAGCGGGAAAGGGGAAAACAGTTCTGTATTTTTCTGCGGGAGATTTTTTTGAGCTTCTCGCCGATGCCGCGTTCAGCCAGAAAGAGCGCGGGGATGCGGGCCCGAGGCTGGTCCGCGAATGCGATCTTCTGATCGTCGATGATCTCGGCACCGAGATGCCGACGGCGTTTACAGCGTCGGCACTTTTCCGGATGATCAATTTCCGGCTTGAGAATAACCGTTCAACCATCATTTCTTCAAATCTGTCGCTCAAGGAACTCAGTGAAAAATATTCCGAGAGGATCTTCTCGCGGATTACGAGCGGCTATCGCATTATACGGCTCACAGGCAGCGACATCCGCATCGAGAAGAAACTTAAAAAGCGGAATCACACGGAATAACGGAGGACATAAATGATCCCTGACAGAACAGATACCCAGCTGAAACCTGTACTTGACATGACACCTGACGGCAGGCTGGCCATTATCCCGCTGAAGAGCACGAAAGAGATCTGCCGTAAAATCGACGACTATCTGGTAGAATGGAGACGCGAACGGGTGGCGAACGGAAAGATCGTTCCCGAGGACGGATACGTCCGTGACTCCTACATCATTGAAGCCGACACGCCGAGGTTCGGTTCCGGCGAAGCAAAGGGAATTATTAAGGAATCTATCCGGGGGGATGACGTTTATATTCTGGTCGATGTCATGAATTACAGCATCACCTACAGGATGTCGGGCTTTGATAACATCATGGGACCGGACGATCATTTCGCCGATCTTAAGAGAGTTATCGGAGCCGCGGGACACAAGGCCAAGCGGATCACGGTTATCATGCCTTATCTCTACGAGGGGCGGAGAATCCTGCAGACCGGAAGAGAATCGCTTGACTGCGCCAGCGCTCTCCAGGAGATGATCGATCTGGGAGTGGAGAATATCATCTCCTTCGACGCACACGATCCGCGGGTGATGAACGCGATTCCTCTGGCCGGGTTCGAGACCGTGAGCCCGACGTACCAGTTTATCAAGAATATCCTCCGTGCCGCGCCGGATCTGCAGATCGACAGCGAGCATATGATGATAATCAGCCCGGATGAAAACGGCATGAGCAGGGCCGTCTATCTGGCAAACGTGCTCGGACTCGACATGGGCATGTTCTACAAGCGGCGGGATTACACAACGCTTGTGGACGGAAAGCATCCGGTCCTGGCGCACGAGTTCCTCGGATCCGAGGTCGAGGGCAAGGATATCGTCATTATCGACGATATGATTTCCTCAGGACAGGCGGTGCTGGAGACCTGCGAGCTGCTTAAGAAGCGGAAGGCGAAGAGAATCTTTATCTGCGCGACGTTCGCAATTCTTACCGGCGGTACGCAGCCGTTTGACAAAGCGTATAAGAAGGGACTGTTCGACCGCCTGATCACGACGAATCTGGTCTATCAGCCGGAAGAGCTGCTTGAAAAAGAATACTATATCAGCTGCGACATGAGTAAATTCCTGGCGCTGATCATCGACACGATGAATCATGACGCTTCTCTGTCGGGACTGCTGAATCCCATGGACCGGATTAACAAGGTACTTGAGAAGCATAAGAAAGGTGAGGCTGTGTGAAGCCTCACTTTTCTTATGGAAAGCAATGGCCATGCGCGGTCAGGATTGCAGACGGACAATGAGATTTTTCTCTCAAGGGTACTTTCGATCGACTGTTTCTGACAAATTGCCTAAAGGCTCGGAAACGTTCGAAAATGCAGACTATCAATTTTTACAAAAAAAATAAACATAACTTTTTATCCTTTTATTAGATGTTCACTATTCGGAAACAATATGATATAATTATTGAACTGAATATACTACTAACATGAGGTGAGCTTATGATCAAGAAAGAGATGATCGCAATGCTGCTCGCCGGAGGTCAGGGAAGCCGCCTTGGCGTCCTTACGGATAACGTGGCAAAGCCTGCCGTATCATTCGGAGGAAAGTACAGAATTATCGATTTTCCTCTGAGCAACTGTATCAATTCCGGGATTGATACAGTCGGAGTACTGACACAGTACAGGCCGCTGCGTCTTAATACCCATATCGGGATCGGTATTCCGTGGGATCTTGACAGAAATGTCGGCGGCGTGACGGTTCTTCCGCCCTATGAGAAGATCGGCACTTCTGACTGGTACACCGGCACAGCGAACGCTATTTATCAGAACCTTGAGTACATGGAACAGTACAATCCGGATTATGTGCTGATTCTGTCAGGAGATCACATTTATAAGATGGATTATGAAGTGATGCTCGACTACCACAAGGCTAATAAGGCGGACATCACTCTTGCGGTCATGCCGGTTCCGATTGAGGAAGCGTCACGATTCGGCATCATGGTGACTGACGAGACGGGCAGAATTACGGAGTTTCAGGAAAAACCGGAGCACCCGATGAGCAATCTTGCTTCGATGGGTATCTATATTTTCAGCTGGCCGGTGCTGAAGGAAGCTCTGATGAGGCTTCAGAATTTATCAAATCTGGACTTTGGAAAGCACGTGCTGCCTTACTGCAGGGAGAAGGGGCTGAGGCTTTTCGCGTATGAGTTCAACGGCTACTGGAAGGATGTCGTAACGCTCGGCTCCTACTGGCAGGCCAATATGGAATTGATCGATGTGATCCCTGAATTCAATCTCTACGAGGAATTCTGGAAAATCTATACACGAGGGGACATCGTAACTCCCGATTACATTTCCGGAACCGCCGTCGTTGATAAGTGTATCATCGGCGAGGGGGCGGAAATTTACGGCGAGGTCTATAATTCGGTTATAGGACCTGCAGTCAGGATCGCTCCCGGTGCAGTCGTAAGGG
>CADBRO010000013.1 GCA_902797075.1 uncultured Lachnospiraceae bacterium | reverse complement strand
TCCATGATGGCGCGTGTCTGCATCTCGGCGATCTCCGGATAGGTGACGTCCAGACGGCAGCCGCGGTGGCCCATCATCGGGTTGAATTCGTGGAGGGCTTCACACTTATCCCTGACTTCCTCGAAGGTCTTGCCCATATCCTTTGCAAGGGCTTCGATCTCCTCGTCTTCCTTCGGGACAAACTCATGAAGAGGCGGATCCAGAAGACGAACGTTCATGGAACGGCCTTCCAGGGCTTCATACATTCCCTTGAAATCGCTCTTCTGATAGGGAAGAAGCTCGGCAAGAGCTGCTTTTCTTTCTTCAACGGTATCCGCAAGGATCATCTTTCTCATGTGATGGATCCTCTCGGCATCAAAGAACATATGCTCTGTACGGCACAGACCGATGCCCTGCGCGCCGAGATCGACAGCCTGCTTCGCATCACGCGGCGTGTCGGCATTCGTACGGACCTGCATGGTTCTGAACTCGTCTGCCCAGTCCATAATTCTCTTGAAGTTTCCGCCGATGTTGGCCGGAACCGTCTTGATATCGCCGTAGTAGATATTTCCGGTGGAGCCGTCAAGAGAAATGTAGTCGCCTTCGCAGATATGCTTTCCGCCAAGGTCGAACCATCTTTCTTCCTCATTGATCTTGATTTCCTTGCAGCCGGATACGCAGCATGTGCCCATGCCTCTCGCGACAACGGCAGCGTGGCTCGTCATACCGCCGCGGACCGTAAGGATACCTTCTGCAGCGTCCATACCTTCGATATCTTCCGGAGAAGTCTCGAGACGGACAAGTACGACTCTCTCGCCTTTCTCATGCCATGCCTTGGCATCTTCAGCATTGAAGACAACCTTGCCGGCAGCAGCGCCCGGTGAAGCCGGAAGCGCCTGGCCGATCTTCTCGCCTGCCTTCAGAGCGGCAGCGTCGAACATCGGGTGAAGCAGCTGGTCAAGAGACTTCGGCTCAATACGAAGTACAGCTTCTTCCGGAGTGATCTTTCCTTCGTCTACGAGATCGCAGGCGATCTGGATAGCAGCGGCAGCTGTTCTCTTGCCGTTTCTTGTCTGCAGGAAGTAGAGCTTGCCTTCCTGAATCGTGAATTCCATGTCCTGCATATCTCTGTAGTGATTCTCGAGGCTCATGGCAAGTTCATGGAACTGCTTGTAGCAGTCCGGAAGATCCTGTTCAAGCTGTGTGATCGGGTTCGGCGTACGGATGCCGGCGACGACGTCTTCGCCCTGCGCGTTGATCAGATATTCGCCGAAGATTCCCTTCGCGCCCGTAGCCGGGTCACGTGTGAACGCAACGCCGGTACCGGAAGTATTGCCCATGTTTCCGAATACCATCGTCTGAACGTTGACGGCTGTTCCCCAGTCACCCGGGATGTCGTTCATTCTTCTGTAGTAAATGGCTCTCGGATTGTCCCAGCTTCTGAAAACGGCCTTGACGGCTTCCATAAGCTGAACCTTCGGATCCTGCGGGAATTCCTCACCCTTCATAGCTTCTTTGTAGATTGCTTTGAAGCGGGTGATCAGTTCCTTCATGTCATCGACATCGAGATCGATGTCATAGACGATTCCCTTCTTCTCCTTGACTTCGTCGATAACCTTCTCGAAGAAGCTCTTCGGAACTTCCATGACGACGTCTGAGAACATCTGGATAAATCTTCTGTAGGAGTCATACGCAAAACGCGGATTTCCGGTTTTCTGCGCGAAGCCTTCAACTGAAATGTCATTGAGTCCAAGGTTAAGAATGGTATCCATCATGCCCGGCATGGATGCTCTGGCGCCGGAACGGACGGAAACGAGAAGCGGGTTGCTCTCATCGCCGAAAGTTCTGCCGTTGATTTCCTCGATTTTGCTCATCGCGGCATAAATCTGTTCCTGGATCTCCGGAGAGATCTGCTTGCCCTGATTGTAGTAATCAGTGCATGCTTCCGTAGTGATCGTGAATCCCTGCGGAATCGGCATACCAAGGTTTGTCATTTCGGCGAGGTTCGCGCCTTTTCCGCCGAGAAGGTTTCTCATCTCAGCGCTTCCTTCGCTGAACATGTATACCCATTTTGCCATGTTTTTTCCTCCTGTAGAATACACTCTGAGAATATTGAATAAGCTATATTATTGTACCATATTTTGCGGTTCATTCAAGTCAAGTTTTGACCTATGATATAGAGAAAATAAACGTCCCTTCGGATTTTTCTTCCGACGGGACGTTTTTCTTTAAAAATAATTACAAAAGCTCCTGATAGCCCGGTTTGTAAAGATGTCTCGGGATACCGTCGACCATGATCGGAGCCACGTCTCCCTGGATCAGAGGACGGACATAGGTGAGGAATTCTTCCGTGACGTAAGTTCCTTCCTCATTGACCCATTCTCTCGGGACCAGTCTCTCGTCGTTCGCGATCTTGTGAACGTCCTTGACTTCCGTTCCTGCCTGATACGGATCGTCGGATTCGCGCTTGATGACGACCATCTTTCCGCTGTCGCCTTCATCAGCAGCTTTCATGGAAGCGCCGCCGACTTCATAAGCTTCAAGAATATCCACGCGGGACGCGCAGTGGCTCGCTGCTCTCTGAAGAGTAGAGAACTCGATGGCTCTTGCCTTGCATCCGATTTCCTTGGAGATCATCTCGCAAAGTACACGGGCAGTTCCTGTAAGCTGCTTGTGGCCGAAAGCATCGACAAAGTCAACAGAGCTTCCGAGCTCCATGACATACTTCCCGTCAGCCGTATGAATGCCTTCGGAAACGCAGACAACGACCGAATTCTTCTTCTTCAGAAGCTCACGGCACTTGTTAATAAATGCGTCGACGTCAAAATCAAGCTCCGGAAGGTAAATAGCGTCCGGTCCGTCGCAGTCTTCTGCCTGGGCAAGAGCGGAAGCGCCTGTAAGCCATCCGGCGTTTCTTCCCATGATCTCGATAACCGTAACCTGGCCGTGATCATTGCGCATGGACCAGCCGTCACGGATGATTTCCTTGACGGACGTACCGATATACTTCGCGGCGGAACCGTAACCCGGTGTGTGGTCCGTAAGAGCCAGATCGTTGTCGATAGTCTTCGGGCAGCCGACAAAGCGGATTTCAGAACCGGTAATGATCGCGTAATCGGAAAGCTTCTTGATCGTATCCATGGAATCGTTGCCGCCGATGTAAATGAAGCAGTCGATTTCGAGATCCTCAAGAATTCCGAAAATCTTTTCATAGAGAGCCTGATCCTCATGGATTTCCGGCAGCTTGTATCTGCAGGATCCGAGATAGGAAGCGGGCGTTCTCTTCAGCAGCTCGGAATCAAGGCCGTTCGTGATGTGTTCGGAAAGATCGACATAGCGGCCTTCCATCAGGCCCTGGACACCGTGAAGCATGCCGTAGACCTTCTTGTATCCGCGGTCGATCGCCGTCCTGTAAACACCGGCAAGTGAAGAGTTGATCGCGGCGGTCGGTCCGCCGGACTGTCCAACAATTACGTTGCGCTTGTTCGCGTGAAGCATAGTAATTCCTCCTGGTTTTATAAAAGCTTTATGCTTTAGAGCCTCGCTGATTTTACATTCTATCGCGACTCATCCCGAATGTAAACCGCTTCAGCTGCCACTTAGTTCAGCTTTGTTCCGCAATCCGGGCAGAATCTGGGCGGATTTTCCGGATCAGCAGCTGTAAATCCGCATTCCGGGCAGACTGCAACTTTTTCTTTCTCCGGCCGCTTTGTGCCGCAGTTCGGGCAGAAATTGCCACTGTTCCTGGCTCCGCATGCGCAGATCCAGATGTTTTCGTCCGCTGCCGGCTCTGCCTGGGCAGGTGCCTGCGCCTGAGCCTGGGCTTCTGCCTTGGCAGCTGCCTGGGCCTGTCCCTGCTGCATCAGTCCGGAAATATCGGCACCTCCGTTCATTCCGCCCATCATGCCAAGACCGGCAAATCCGCTCACAGCGCCGTTTGCGTTCGCGCCTGCTGCCTGCATTGCCTGTGTCTGGCCCATTCCCATATAGGCTCCGAGCATGGAGGGATCCGTGTAGCCTTTTGTTTCCTGATACTTTTCAATCTTGCTCTTGCTGTTGTCGTCGGCGTCCATCATGCCGATGGCGATCTTGAAGACGGAAATTCCTCTGGCTTCTCCCCAGGACTCGCTCAGGATCGCGTCCACGTCAGCGGTCAGCTGCGCCTCGTTGATGGCGATATCCGTGTAAGGGATGCGGAGCTTGGACAGCTGGCCTACGCCCTGGCGGATTGCCGCAATCGCTTCCGTCTTGATCTGGGGCTCGATATCTTCCTTTGTGACCATTCCGTCTCCGTCAGCTCCCGCCTTCTGGGCGCCGATTACCTGGAAGAATTTCGCCGGATCCGTGACCTGGATCGAATACATACCGTTGCCCATAAGAGTCGTGGCGATATGCCAGACGGGCTGACCGGTTGCGATGTCATTTTCCCAGTGATCGAACGTGATATTGCCGGAGCCCCACTTGAATCCCTGGATTTCGCCGAGATTGATGTAGAAGACGCGCTGTGTATTCGTTCTGGAACCGCCCGCCAGGAACTGCTGTCCGATAACGGAAGCGAGCGCCTTAAGGCCCTTGTTCTCGCCGCTCATAAGCGAGGGAGCCTTGGACGCATCGAATTTATATCTTCCCGGTTCCGCGCAGAAATCCACGATCTGTCCGTTCTCAACAAGGATCATGCACTGATTTTCCTGTACGTCGATACCGGATCCCGAAGTAATGATATTTCCGTCGCCGTATTTGTTGACTGAGCCTTTTGACGCGATCTTCACGCCTCTCTTCATGAGGACGCCTCCGGACATGTCTCCGCTCTCGAAATAATCAACCCACATGCTGTCGCCGGTTGTTCCGATCGCATTTCCGATTGCTCCGATTGCTTCTGCCGCAAGTTTAATAAGACCCATAGTGTTCTCCTTTCATGAGTACCTTTATATGGTTCATTTTATCATGTTCCGGTTCCGCGGCTTATCTGGCCGCATGTATTTCAGAAATGTCCTCCGCCGCCGGAGAAGCTGCCTCCGCCGGATGAGAATCCTCCCGAGGAAATACCGCCCGAGAAGCCGCCCCCGCCTCCGCTGTCATTGTGACGGATGATTCTTCGCCTCGAGACGGTTGTACCCAGGTAGTTCTCCCTGTGATTCAATACTCTGTAATTCCCGACTTTAAGCGGCGGCGTCGCTGCCCTGGACGGCTGCGAGCTGTTATGCTTCGCGTTGAAAATGAGCATCCCGATGATCGCGGCCGCTGCGCTGATAAGAAGAGACAGCGGCGTCGGAATCATAGCCTTCGCTAGATTCTGGTAAGCGTCGAAATCATCCAGATACACGCTTGCAGCGGCATAGAAATCCCCCCGCTTCGCGGCGCTCAGCGTATCCCGGTATACCTCCTCCGTAAAGCTCACAAACTTCGTATCCGCGTACTTTCCGTGCCCTACGGTCCAGAGCACGCGGTTGTCGAGATCGATCATAAAGCCCGTGCCGTCCTCGGCAAAGCCATTGTCGATATAAAACTGGCGGATGTACTTCTGCGAGGTCTCCGTCCCGTTCCTGATGTCGATCGGAACATTTTCGGGAATCAGGATGATGATATCGCATTTCTTCCGTTCCTCAAGCTTCGCGATCCGGGTCCGTAAAGAATCCTGCTCCTCTTCCGTCAGGATTCCCCGGTAGTCGAACACTCTCTCGCTGCTGTCGCTGACCCTCGGAATGCGGAAAACAGTTCCGTCATTTGAGATGTACGTGTCATCTCCGTCATTGTTTTCCTCTTCGGTATTCGTCTGCGTTTCCTGACTGTAATCCGGAGATTCATCCTCAAAAGCGTCATTTTCGCTGTACTCGGGCTCGGAATAAGGTTCGGACGCCGCCGTCGTTTCCCCGACGTACTCGTCAAATACGATAGGCGAATCATCCGCGCGGACTTTTCCCGCCGTCATATTCGAAAGAACAAGAGCGCTGCAGATCCAAAGCCAGATGGCGGCCGCTGCTCTTCGCTTCGCAAGATGGCGTTTCCTCATCACATCACCCCCATTACTCTTAAGATCAGCATAATCAGCTGGGTAATAATGAAGAAAATGGCGCCGACTTCGACCAGCCGCATCGGGTCTCTGGGCAGAGTCCCCATCATCTTTCCGGTCTGGCCGTTCATTCCGAAGGCGTATTTTTTCCCTTTGTACTCCGTGTACATCATCCATACGGGAATCATCACGAGCTCGGTCTTCTGATCCTTCCAGCTGAATTCCTCATTTCGTATCATCGTCTTTGTGTAAGTCTTCAGATGTGTCATGAGTTCGGCGGAAAGCGCCGTCTTTGCCCTCGCTTTTGCGCGCGGTTCGTTCTCGGCGATGTTGTCGTCCCACTGCTGTGTATAAAAGCCGGTCAGATATGCAGGGTTGAAGGGCTCAAGATCGCTGAAATCAAAGGGCTCGATGGAGTCCATCATCTCGTTGTCCATCGCCTTCATGGCATCGGTGGGAACCCTGACGAATACGCCGGAACCCTCTTCAAAAATGTCGTATCCGGAAATTTCAGTGACCTCGTCATCCCCGGAGATGAAGGTCCGGATCCGCTCGGCGTGAATATCCGCCGCCGCTTTGCCGTCAAATGAAAACAGCCAGTAGGGAACGTACATGCCCTTGATTTTCTCAATCGTCGTCTGAGAGTACAGTTTTCTCGGCGTAAGGAACGACTGCCTGCACAGTTTTTTGTAAGCAGTCTCGACTTCCTTTCTGCTCTTTCGGAACGGCAGCACATAATCGGGTCTGAACACGCCCTTTACATTGCCGGCGAGTGTAATCGCCCTGTTGCAGTAAACGCAGGTCGTCGCCACCGTTTTCGAGGAAGTGATGACCTCTGCTCCGCAGTTCGGACACTTGTACACAACCAGATCATCCGTCGACACGGATTCGTCGGTGGGAGCTGCACCCGCTTCCGCATGAGCGTCGTCTCCTTCCTGCGCGATCACCTGGTCTTCAGCGTTCTCTTCATCCGGCGTGAAATCATATTCCGTTGGCTCGAAATCCGATCCGCAGTATTCGCAGTGAAGCTTTCCGCTGTCCGGATTGAAATACAGCTCTGCCCCGCAGTTTTTACAGCTGTATTTTTTTGCCATAGTCCTCCCTTCCGCCTCTGCTCCGAGACATTTTTAGTAAAGCGGATATTCGCAATCCACCTACAAATATATCATTCGGTTTCAATACTTTCAAGAAGAAGCGGGGCACCCCGCAATACATGCGGAGAGCCCCGTTAATCCGTGATTCTCAGAATGTGAATTTATCCCTGAAATAGTCCCTGAGTTCTGCGATCGGTATTCTGACCTGCTCCATCGTGTCGCGGTCGCGGACTGTCACTGCATGATCTTCTTCCGAATCAAAGTCATAAGGCACGCAGTACGGAGTCCCGATCTCATCTTCTCTTCTGTAGCGCTTTCCGATCGCACCTCTGTCGTCATAATCGACGTTCCAGTCCTTTGAAAGATCAGCGTAGATCTTCTCAGCAGGGCCGGCAAGCTTCTTTGAGAGCGGAAGCACGGCGATCTTGACAGGAGCGATCGCGGGATGGAAATGAAGAACGACTCTTACGTCATTCTTTTCCGCATCCAGCACCTCTTCGTCGTAAGCGCTGCATAAGAAGGCAAGAACCATTCTGTCGGCGCCAAGCGACGGCTCGATGACATACGGGATATAGCGTTCTTTGGTCTCGTCATCAAAGTAGGAAAGATCCTCTCCGGATACCTCCTGATGGCGGGACAGGTCGTAGTCCGTGCGGTCCGCTACGCCCCAGAGTTCTCCCCAGCCGAAGGGGAATGTGAATTCGACGTCGGTCGTCGCATTGCTGTAGAAGGACAGCTCTTCCTGATCATGATCGCGGAATCTGAGCTCTTCCTCCTTGATGCCGAGGTCGAGAAGCCATTTCTTCATGAAGGCTTTCCAGTAATTGAACCACTCGAGGTCGGTTCCCGGTTTGCAGAAAAATTCAAGCTCCATCTGCTCGAATTCGCGTGTTCGGAACGTGAAGTTTCCGGACGTAATCTCATTCCGGAAGGATTTTCCGATCTGGCAGATGCCGAAGGGCACCTT
>CADBRO010000012.1 GCA_902797075.1 uncultured Lachnospiraceae bacterium | reverse complement strand
GTATAGATAAATTCCTCGATTTCCTTCGGATAGATGTTTTCACCGCCGCGGATAATCATATCCTTCAGTCTGCCTGTGATCCGGTAATTTCCTTCCGGAGTCCTGCAGGCGAGGTCACCGGTGTGAAGCCATCCGTCTTTGTCGATTGCGGAAGCCGTTGCCTTCGGCATCTTGTAATATCCCTTCATGATATTGTAGCCTCTGGCGACAAACTCTCCGATCACTTCGTCCGGACAGTCCTCTCCCGTTTCGGGATCCACGATCTTGCACTCCACCTCAGGGAACGCACTGCCGACGGTCGTGACGCGGACCTCCAGCGGATCCGTGGTTCTGCTCATTGTGCATCCCGGAGATGCCTCTGTCTGTCCATAGACGATGACGATCTCCGGCATGTGCATTTTATCGACAACGTCGCGCATGACCGCGATCGGACAGGGGCTTCCTGCCATAATGCCGGTTCTCATATGGCTGAAATCCGTCTTCGGGAAATCCGGATGAGAAAGCATCGCGATAAACATCGTCGGAACGCCGTGGAAAGCGGTTATATGTTCGTTATTGATGCACGAAAGCGATGATTTCGGCGAGAAGTACGGAATCGGGAGAATCGTGCCGCCGTGGGTCATGGTGGCAGTCATGGCCAGAACCATGCCGAAGCAGTGGAACATCGGAACCTGGATCATCATCCGGTCCTCTGTGGAAAGATCCATGCCGTCTCCGATGCTCTTTCCGTCATTTACGATATTATAGTGAGTGAGCATGACCCCCTTCGGGAATCCCGTAGTTCCGGAGGTATACTGCATGTTGCAGACGTCGTTGACGTCGACGGCGGAGGCCATTCTCCTGATTTCCTGCATCGGAGTTCTCGAAGCGTATTCGAGCGATTCCTCCCATGTGATGCCGCCCTTCATGCGGAAACCGACGGTAATGACGTTTCTGAGGAAGGGAAGCCGTTTGCTGTGAAGAGCCTCACCCTCCCGGCGTTCTTCAAGCTCCGGGCAGAGCTCCTTCATAATCTCCTTGTAATTGGAGTCGCGGTAACCCTCGATCATAACGAGCGTATGGGTATCCGACTGTCTCAGAAGATACTCAGCCTCGTGAATCTTGTAAGATGTATTCATCGTCACGAGTATTGCGCCGATCTTCGTCGCCGCCCAGAAGGTAAGGAACCACTGAGGCACATTCGTAGCCCAGATTGTGACCTTCGATCCGGCTCTGACGCCGAGGGAAACAAGCACCCTGGCGAACTCATCCACATCGTCCCTGAACTCACTGTAAGTCCGGGTATAATCCAGCGTGGTATACTTGACTGCGATCTGGTCCGGGAACTCTTCCACCATGGTATCAAGAACCTGCGGGAACGTCTTGTCAATCAGACTTCCCTTCTTCCAGACATATTTACCGGTGTGACGCTCATTCCAGTAAAGATGCTTCCTGTTGAGGCGCGTGCTTTCAAAGCGCTTCATTCCGGCAGCAAAATGCGTCAGGATAATCTCCGGGTCTGCAATTTCCGGGATCCACTCCGGATCCCATTCCAGCGATACAAATCCGTCGTAGTTGACCGAGCGCAGGGCGTTCATCAGCTCTTCGAGCGGAAGGTTTCCTTCTGCGAAAAGCTCCTCTTTCACTTCATCGCCTGAACTATTGAAATCGTGGATATGAACATGCCGCACATAGGCGCCGAGATTTGTAATTGTCTGCTCCGCATCTTCGCCGGAAACGACGCAGGTCATGTACATATTCCAAAGAGCAGCCAGAGAATCGTCCGCGAAGAAATTAAGCAGATCTCTGAGCTTTGCCGTATCCGAAAAGGCTCCTTTTGTCTCGACGAGGACCGCCACAGGAGTATTTCTGACTTCACTCAGAATTTCCGTTACGCAGCGGCGGCATATATCCATGTCAGTTGAATCTGTGTGGATCCCGATAAAATCCACGCCGAGATTCACAGCTGCCGTAAGGCTTTCACGAAATTCTCTGGCAAACTCAGGCGTCACAAAATCCGAAGCGGTACTGATACAGGGGATCCGCAGTCCTTTTCCCGTCAGTTCCCTCCGTGAGGCCGCGGCGAGCTCCGGATTGGTAGGACTTCCTTTTCCGCGGAATGCAGGACCCTGGATATCGCAGATCTCAATTCCTGCCATGTTCGTGTTCTCCGCCACATCGCAGAGATCTCTCCAGGCGATATTTTTCCATTTTTCAATAGAAAATGATAATTTCAAAACAGCCACCTCCCGTTATCCGATCAGACTTCTTCGTAGACGATTTTGTTGAGCGCGCTTAAATATGCTCGTATGGAGGCGCCGATAATATCCGTCGATATGCCGGTGCCGGAATAGACCCTGCCTCCGAAACGGAGCTTCACAAGAGCGCTGCCCATCGCGTCGCGTCCCTCAGTCACGGTCTGGATCTGGAAATCGTCAAGCTCATACTTATGGCCGATCACATGCTCGATGGCCTGGAACGCAGCGTCGATCGGGCCGTCGCCGATACCGACACCGCGGATTTCCTCGCCGTTCTTTTCAAGAAGGAGGTTGGCTGTCGCCGTAATCACGTTGCCGCTGTTGATCACATAATTGCGGATCTTATAGGTGGACGGAACCTGCATGGCAGAACTTGCGACGATGGCGTCGAGTTCCTTGGTTCCGACAAACTGCTTCTTCCCGGCGACGCGGAGGAACGCCTCGTACACCCTGGAGTTGTCTTCGTCGGAAAGATCATATCCGAGCTGGCGGATCACCTTGATCACGTCGGAGATGCTGTCATTCGCGTCAAGACAGACTCCCGTCACGTCATCCAGTCCGATGTTGCTGAAAGAAGACTCATGCTCCCTGTCGGGGATCAGGATCTTCTCAAGCTGCATGACTGCCCTGTGAAGCTCTGTCACGCGCACGCCTGTTGAAATATCAAGGTCAGCGCCCCTTACCTGCACAAAATGCGCCAGCTGTTCGAGCGTCGGATATCCGTTTCAGACAGCAGTGCACTTCACTCCTGTAGCGCCGTTCTTTATCGCCGCTGCTGCGTTTGCGACAGCTACTCCGAGCGAATCGCTGACCTCCACGTAAAGCTCGATCTCTTCCTGAAGCGCCGGAACGTTGCTGATCACGTTCTTCACAAATTCTCCGAATTCTTCCGGAAGCATAATTCCTGCAGTATCACATACCGTTACCTTATCTGCGCCGGCGTTTACCGCACATCTTAAGATCTCGTAAAGGAATTCGGTCTCAGCGCGCGTCGCGTCCACTGCTGTGATCTCTACATGTTCGCAGTAAAAACGGGCCTTTTTTACCTGTTCCTCGACTGCTGCAAGCATAGCCGGAGCTTTTTTGTGACAGGAATACTCCATCTGAACCGGCGAGACGGGAACGAGAATATTCAGCTTCGGCTTTCTGGCAGAACTCACGCTCTCCCACGTCTCCTCGATATTGCCTGCTGAAATATCGACGGCTGCGGATATTCTGGTCGCCACCTGGGAAGCGATCGTCCTGTTCGCCAGCTGGTCGGCACGGCTGCCTGAAATCGGTGCCAGTTCGATTGTATCCGCCTTCAGCCTGTCAAGGACTCTCGCGACCTCCAGCTTCTCCTTGAAGCTCAGTTCGCTGCCCCGGATGGATGCGGCTTCTAACAGCGTCATGTCGATGAATTTAACTGCTCTCATGGTGTTGCGCTCCTTTTCATAATAATCTCTGCCATTTGCAAAAAAAGCCCCGGAGGTTCATTGAATCTCCATGAACCTCCGGGACGACTAAATTCTTAATCGCGGTACCACCCGGATTGCCGCATATGCGGCCTCTTAGCGGCGCTCAGATAAAGCACCCGGCCATGGTAACGGGGCCAGCCGGATTTCCCTATACGGTGACGCACGATGCGTACTTTTCAGGAAATCTGCTCGGGCAGGAGACTGCGGATTCTGTGCGCCCGCCGGCTCGCACCAGCCGCCGGCTCTCTGTAGGGGGTTGACAGAACGCATAGTGCCGTCATCGCATTTATGAGATAATCGGTAATTATCCCGTTCATTTTAATAAGTGATTTTAAAGGAATGCGTTTTCTTTGTCAATAAAATTAATTAATATGTCGGTTCAAAATCAGCTCTTCCGCATTTTTCCCGAGAATCATCTCCCGGTCTGTTTCATCAAGCGGAAGCGACTCGATGAAAGACTTTACCTCTCCCTGCCGGCTCCACGGGCAGTCGCTTCCGAACAGGATGCGGCGGCTCCCGAAAGCTGACACGATCTTCATAAACTCATCCCGGTCAAGCATCGCGGCGTCTTCCGCGCTCCAGTATCCGTCATCCTGCGGATAAAAGCGCTCCGTGGAAAATGCGGTGTCAAGGTAAGCGTTCGTCCCGGCGAGCATTTCCGGCACCTCCTGCCAGTTCTTCCACCCGCCCATGTGCGCCAGTACGATTTTAAGCCCGCTGACCTTTGAAAGGACATCCGCTGCCATTTTCGGGGAACAGCGGACAACTCCCGGAAAACCGATATCAAGTCCCGCGTGAGTTACGACGAAAAGTCCCAGTTCCGCGCAGCGGTCAAAAATCCGGAGGAACCGTATGTCGTTCAGATCGACGTCCTGATAAACCGGATGAACTTTAATTCCCTTAAGGCCCAGATCGCGGATCCGCGCAAGCTCGTCCTTCCATCCGTCAAAACATGGATGCATGGCGCCGGCGGAAAAGATCCCGCGCTCTTCCCACACCTCATTTGCCCTCGCCGAGGCATCGTTTATGTGAATCACCTGCCGCTCGGCCGTTGCGACCGGAAGCACGACGGACAGATCGATGCCGCCTTCCTCCATGGATGCCTTAAGCCCCTTCATGGTGCCGTCGGTAAACGGCACGGTGTGGGAAGCTTTTTTTAAATTGCCGATCGCAGTGCCGGCAATTTTGTCAGGAAATGAATGCGTGTGGATATCAATGACCATCAGTCGGGCTCTCCTTCAAGCGACTGGCTTTTCCGGACGAGCACCTTCTCGTCGTAACTGGAGAAGGCGTCCTCTACAAGCGCTTTATCCGGCTTTTTCGTGAAAACCGAAATAACGGGAACGATAACAAGACCTGCGATCATGCAGAAGGCTCCGCAGTTGATCGGTGACTGAAGAAGCGCCGGGAAGTTTGCCCTGACAAAAATGTTCGCAACCATGACAACCGATGAGAACAGGAAGCTCACCCAGCAGGCAGCCGCGCTCGTTTCCTTCCAGTAGAGACCGTACAGGAACGGTGCCAGGAACGCACCGGCCAGAGCGCCCCAGGAAACACCCATCAGCTGCGCGATAAACGTAACACTCGAGCGGTACTGGATGATTGCGAGAATGACTGAGATCACGATAAATACGATCAGCAGCAT
This sequence comes from uncultured Lachnospiraceae bacterium, assembly GCA_902797075.1. Classification (GTDB taxonomy): domain Bacteria; phylum Bacillota; class Clostridia; order Lachnospirales; family Lachnospiraceae; genus Chordicoccus. The sequence continues at coordinate 75 of CADBRO010000012.1, read as the reverse complement.
CCGCATGATGAAAACCTGTTTTTTCTCATCCATATCCTTTACAAACGTCCCTTTGATCAGGTCGAGCGTCAGCGT
>CADBRO010000011.1 GCA_902797075.1 uncultured Lachnospiraceae bacterium | reverse complement strand
CACAACGTAAAGAACACGGACCTCGTGATCGACATCGACGACGAAGATTCCCAGAAGGTTCTCCGCCTCTTCAACGAGCCGGAAGGACTTGCATATCTGAAGAGCGCCGGTGTTCCGGAAGAAACGATTTCCCAGCTCAGCCTCTTCGGTATCTCCGGCATCGCAAATATGCTCTGCGCCATCAAGATGGCAAAATACTACGAGCTCACGGAAAAAGACGTAGTCGCCTCCGTTATGACCGACTCCGCCGTGATGTACGCTTCCCGCGTAAAAGAGCTTCAGGAGGAAGATGGTGAGTACAGCAGGGAAATGGCTGCCGTGGACTTCCACACCCACATCCTCGGAGAAAAGACCGACAACATGAAGGAACTCACCTATGCGGACAGGAAACGGGTTCACAACCTCAAGTACTACACATGGGTCGAACAGCAGGGAAAAACGTCGGATGAGCTGAACGCGCTCTGGTACGACACGGAAAATACATGGGACAGCGTAAAGAAAGACGCCGGCCGCGTCGACGACCTGATCCGTGAATTCAACGAGGAAGTCGGCCTTCTGAAAAATCTGTAATCCCGGGAGAGGATATTCTTATGAAAAATGTACTCGGCGCCAGATGCACGCTCTGCGGACACATGATTCCGGCGACGCCGGATATCACGGTGTGCCCGGAATGCGGAGGTATTCTGGATATCGAATATGATTACGACTATATCAAAAATCACCTGACGAAGTATGAGCTCATGGACCGCACCGAGCGCTCCATGTGGCGTTATATGGAATTCCTTCCGGTCGAAGGTCCCGGAAGCACCAAAAAACTCCGCGTCGGTGCTTCTCCGATCTATAAGGCAGACCGCCTGGCAGAGATTCTCGGCATACAGACGCTCTATATCAAGGATGACGGCATCAATCCCACCTCGTCGCTGAAGGACCGCGCTTCCGCCATGGCGGTTGTCAAAGCCGAGGAGGCCGGGAATACGACCATCGCCTGCTCATCGACCGGAAACGCCGCGAGCTCTCTGGCCGGAAACGCCGCATGTGCGGGACTTAGTACCTATATCTTCGTCCCGTCGCGGGCACCGAAGGGAAAGGTAGCCCAGCTCATGATGTTCGGCGCGAACGTAATTCTTGTGGAGGGAAGCTATGAGGATACGTTCCGGATTTCTGCCGAAGCGATCGACCGCTTCGGCTGGTACAACAGGAATGCAGCAATCAATCCCTACCTCATGGAAGGCAAAAAGACGGTATCTCTTGAAATCGCCGAGCAGCTGAATTTCAAGATGCCGGATTACGTGGCGATATCCGTGGGCGACGGCTGCACAATCGCCGGCGTCTGGAAGGGTCTTAAGGATCTCTATGCGGCAAGCTTCATCGACAGGCTTCCGCGCCTCATCAGCACCCAGGCTTCCGGCTGCTGTCCGATTAATACCGCTGCCGCTGCCCATACTCTTGACTGGAAACCTCAGGAAGAAAACACCATCGCAGATTCCATCGCCGTCGGCGTACCGAGAAACCCGGTCAAGGCCATCCGTGCAATCGAAGAATCAAACGGCGTCACCGTCAACGTCTCCGATGAGGAAATCATGGAGGCGATGCGTCTGCTCGGCCGCTACGCGGGCGTATTCGCGGAACCTGCCGGAGCAACAGGCACCGCAGGGGTGAAGAAGGCTGTCGAGCTCGGGCTGATCGAAAAGGACGCCTCCGTCGTATCCGTCGTCACGGGAAACGGACTCAAGGACGTCGCCAACGCGATCAAAGCCGCGGGAGAGCCGATCAGCATCAAGCCGGACATGAACGAGCTGCTTGATTCCTTTGAAAGGCTCGGGAAACCGCTCGCATAACCGTTAAAAATACGGCAGAGATTCCCATGAAATAAAAAATGCCGCAGACCAGATCCTCATATGAGGCTGATCTGCGGTATTTTTTCAGGTAAAGCGGCCACCTACGCCTCTGCGGCGTTGAGGTGGGGGACTGATCACACGGTTCAGTCACTTACTTTCTGCATACTGACGGTGACGTCGCGGACGGCAAGAATTTCGCCGCTCTTAAGCGTCAGATTCATTAATTTCTCACTGTTGATTCCTTCCTCTGCCGGACTGCCCATATAGGCATACATGGATCCGTCCGACTTGGAGACGCTCCCGATTCCGCCCGTGGCCGTAATCACATAGGTTCCCTCGTCAAAATCCGTTCCGGCAGTATACTCGCCATCTCCGAGTTCGATGGGATCGCCGATCAGGGTGCGCTTCTTCATGCCGCTGACGTCGCAGTTATCGGAGATGATATACAGCTTTACGGAACCGGTGACTGTCAGTATCACGCCCTTCATGAAGCCGACGCCGGGATAATAATCCGTCTCTCCGGTTACGGCAGCTGACTGCAGAATCTCCTGCATCTCGGAATCCGTCAGAGTATCCACGCTGTCAAGATCCCCGAAGCCGTCGTCATTGTAATATGCCATGACCTCTTTGGCGAGGAGCGCTCCTTCCGTCATGCTCTCCGGTCCGTCCTCCGACGCTTTCATGTCAATATCGAGCGTTCCGTCGGACGAGCTCACATGGCCGCTGCCGGCGACAGCCCTGATATCCAGAACGCCGAGCGGAATGTCCGTTCCGATTCTGTAATATCCCGGACCGAGTCTCGCCTCCCAGTATTCCTCAGTGAGTGCAATCGGCTGTCCGGAGTCGTCATCGGAAAATGAGTCCGCCGGCTCTGTCACCGAATCCGGACCGGATGCCGCTTTGTTGGCATTCCCTCCCGCGCAGCCTGAAAGCAGTATGACTGTGCTTAAGAATACCGGCAATACTTTTCTGATCAACTCCGCACCTCCGTCTCTTCATTCATTCAATCGGAATATCAAATTTTTCCGCGTCCTTATCCCGTCCACGAGTCGCATCTTCTATGGTTTTCAGTACCATATCGCGGATTGCGATGCCTCTTTTTTTCGCATATGTGCTGCAAAGAAGCCCGAGATCCAGTAATGCGACTCCGATGGTGATCCCAAGAAGCGCTTTATCACGTCTCAGCATAACCCATATCTCCCTTCTACAGACTGTTTTTTTGTCTGTCCGGTCACTCCATATAGAGAACCGGTGTCCCGCTTTCAAGGGTTTTTTTCATATCCAGAACTCTCTGGTTCTCGGATCCCCGGAATGAAAGCGCCAGATTTCTCTTTTCTTCCACAAACGGCCCGTCGACAAGAACGTCAATATATGACAGGAATTCATCTGTGTATTCAGTATGCTTTCTCTGTCCTTCAAGCAAGTCCCTGTCGTAGACAAATCCAGTATAGCACCAGATCGTCTTGTCCGGATATACGGATTTCACCTTCCGGCAAAGCGCTGTGAGCTCAGGCTGGTTCTCCGGTTCCATCGGCTCGCCGCCAAGCAGCGTCAGGCCGTCCGCCATGGGCTTCGCCAGAAAGTCGAGAATGCGTTGTTCCACTTCTTCCGTGTACGGCTCTCCGTAAGTGAAATTCCACGTCGCAGGCTGAAAGCATCCCTTGCAGTGGTTGGTGCATCCGGACACGAAGAGCGTGACGCGCACGCCCTCGCCGTCAGCGATATCAAATTCCTTCAGGTTTCCATAATACATAACCGTATTCACCCTTCTCTAATCAGTGCCGCTTT
>CADBRO010000010.1 GCA_902797075.1 uncultured Lachnospiraceae bacterium | reverse complement strand
GAATGCATCCGGAAGTGTTCCGGAAATCTATAAGGAGATACGGTATGAAAGCGAAACCGATACTGTGGATTATTATTCCCTGTTACAATGAGCAGGAGGTGCTGCCGATGACAGGGCCGCAGTTTCTGGATAAGATTCATGAACTGACAGAACTTAGGCTGATCAGTGAAAACAGCCGTATACTCTTTGTTGATGACGGATCGTCGGATAATACCTGGAGCATTATAACGGAGCTTTCAAGGCAAAATACAGCTTTCAGAGGGATAAGACAGAGCAGGAACAGGGGGCATCAGAATGCGGTTCTCGCCGGGCTCATGGAAGCAAAGGATCACTGCGATATAACCATCTCAATCGACTGTGACGGTCAGGACGATATGAACGCTATGAATGAAATGGTAGCGGCATATCACGACGGATGTGAAATCGTATACGGAGTGCGCTCAAACCGGGATACAGATACATTTCTGAAAAGATCAACGGCGGAGCTGTATTACAAAATCCTTCATGCTCTCGGCTCCGAAGCGGTTTATAACCACGCTGATTACAGGCTGATCAGCAATGAAGTGCTTCGTCATCTTTCCGATTACCGCGAGGTCAACATTTTTCTGCGCGGCATGGTGCCGCTTGTCGGATTTAAGAGCACGAGCGTTTATTATAAGCGAAAAGAGCGTGAAGCGGGGAAGAGCCATTACACATTAAGCCGAATGACCGCTCTTGCGGCAGACGGAATCACAAGTACAACCGTAAAACCCATCCGCATCATTTCTACGATGGGACTTATTGTGAGTATTTTCGGCGTAATCAGTATCATCTGGGCGATTATCCGCCATGTGACGGGAAATACAGTAGACGGATGGGCTTCGCTTGTCTGCATTATTTCTCTTCTTGGCGGAATTCAGCTGCTTTCACTTGGCGTTATCGGCGAATATATCGGTAAAACATATCTGGAAACCAAACAGCGTCCGCGTTACATCATCAGCGAAAAAACATGGGAGCCGAAGACCCGAAAACTGCTGGAAGAGGAGAAGACAAATCAGACCGAAAGCGCGGACAGTTGACAGCATTTGGTGCAATGCCGTAAAATAATCAGGCTTAGACTGCGGCTTCGCCGTTTTTGATATTTCTAATGGAGGATATGCTATTCATGGGCAAGAAAACACATGTCATCATGATTCTTGACGGTTATGGACTTAATCCGGATCATAACCATAATGCAGTTTACCTTGCAAATACACCGGTTATGGACAGACTTGAGGCGGAGTATCCTTTTGTCAAGGGATATGCATCCGGTCTTGCGGTCGGTCTTCCGGACGGGCAGATGGGCAATTCCGAGGTCGGACACACCAACATGGGCGCCGGCAGAGTTGTGTACCAGGAACTTACCAGAATTTCCAAAGCCATCGAGGACGGCGACTTCTTTGAAAATGAGGAACTTTTGAAGGCCGTCAACAACGCGAAGGAACATGACAGCGCTCTTCACCTTATGGGACTCGTTTCACCCGGCGGCGTTCACAGCCACACCGAGCATCTGTACGGACTCCTTGAGCTTGCAAAGCGCAATGGCCTTACAAAGGTATACGTTCACTGCTTTATGGACGGCAGGGATACGCCTCCGGATTCCGGCAAGGGCTACATCAAGGAACTCATGGACAAGATGAAGGAGATCGGTGTCGGCGAAATCGCCACTGTTTCCGGCAGATATTACGCAATGGACCGCGATAACCGCTGGGAGAGAGTCGTTCGCGCTTACGATGCTCTCGTAAAAGGCGTCGGCGACAAGGCAGAATGCCCGCTTTGCGGAATGCAGGCTTCCTACGACAAAGGCGTCGTCGATGAATTCATCGTTCCCTTCGTAGTGGAAAAAGACGGAAAACCGACGGCAGTTATTAAGGAAAATGATTCTATTATTTTCTTCAATTTCCGTCCGGACCGCGCACGCGAGATTTCGAGATGCTTCTGCGATGACGAGTTTGATCATTTTGACAGAGGCCCGAGAATTAAGACGACTTATGTCTGCTTCACTGACTATGACGTAACGATTGCGAATAAACTTGTCGCGTTTAAGAAGCAGGAACTGACGAATGTATTCGGACAGTGGCTTGCGGACCACGGCATGACGCAGCTTCGTACCGCTGAGACCGAGAAGTACGCGCACGTAACGTTCTTCTTCAACGGCGGCGTCGAAGAACCTTTTGAGGGAGAGGACAGACTTCTTGTTCCGTCTCCGAAGGTGGCGACTTATGACCTTCAGCCCGAAATGAGCGCACCGAAGGTATGCGACGGCCTTGTAGAGGCGATTGACAGCGGAAAATATGACGTGATCATCATTAACTTCGCGAACGGCGATATGGTCGGCCACACCGGAGTCGAAGAAGCTGCGATAAAGGCTGTCGAATGTGTTGACGAATGTGTCGGACGCGCAGTCGAAGCAATAAAGAGAAACGGCGGCGATATGTTTATCTGCGCTGACCACGGAAACTGTGACATGATGGTGGATCCGGCAACGGGAGAACCGTTTACCGCTCATACGACGAATCCGGTTCCGTTCATCCTTGTCAACGCAGATCCGAAATACGGTCTTGACGAGGGCGGCAAGCTCTGCGATATCGTTCCGACGGTGATCGAACTCATGGGCATGGAGAAGCCGTCAGATATGACAGGACGTTCCCTGCTGATCGTTAAATAACAAGTTTCTGTATTTTTGAAAGCTTTTCGTTTATACTTATATTGTAATCCTGTCGATGTATCTTTGACATTTTGGGAGGGTTCAACATGGGTATACTCGGAAAGCTTTTTGATAAGAAAATATGTGATATCTGCGGCGGAGAGATCGGTCTTCTGGGTAATAAAAAGCTGGAGAACGGAAATCTCTGCAAGGAATGTGCCTCGAAACTGTCTCCCTGGTTCAGTGAAAGACGGCACAGTACCGTTGATCAAATCGCGGAACAGTTAAGGCTTCGCGAGGAGAACAAAGAGGCTGTTTCGGAGTTTAACACGACACTCAGCTTCGGAGAATCGACAAAACTGCTTCTGGACGAAGAAAAGAAATGCTTCATGGTAACGTCTGCCAGGAATCTTCAGGAGGCAAATCCGGACGTAATCAGTTTATCGCAGGTAACCGGATGTGATTCCGACATATCCCATTACCGCTCGGAACTAAAAAAGAAGGATGAAGAAGGCAAATATGTCAGCTATAATCCGCCGCGATATGAATACCATTACACATTTTGCATCGTCATTCGTCTGAATCATCCATATATCGACGATATCCGTTTTCGGCTGAATAACAGCGATCTTAAGATCGAACCTCCTTCAGGTGTCGGTCTTTTCGGCCAGTCAGCAGTGACAGATCCGGAAGGATACGCAAGATCAACCCCGGAATACAAAAAGTATGAGACCCAGTGCAGCCAAATAGCGGATATTCTCATGCAGGGAAGACTAAGAGAGAGTGACGGGACTGCAGACAACCCTTAATTTGACTCAAATTCAACGAAACGAGTCTTGTTATTTGCCCTTTAATATGATAAACTAATTTCCGGTTTTTATTCAGGAATAAGTAATGTGTTTCGGAGGTGAATTTCAAGATGGGAGTTCTTCGGATCATTCTTACAATTATCTATGTCCTGGTTTGTATCGCGCTCACCGTTATCGTGCTTATGCAGGAAGGCAAGTCGGCCGGACTCGGAGCTATCTCGGGAGCTGCGGATACCTATTGGGGACAGAATAAGGGAAGATCCATGGAAGGCGGACTTGTCAAAGTAACAAAGATTCTTGCCGTATTATTCTTTGTTCTTTCACTGGTCCTTTCGATGAATTTCTTAACCAAATGACCAAGACCTCTGCATGGCGCAGAGGTTTTTTCAAACGTAATTTTTTTATATTACCGAGGGCATCAGATGGCAGATTCCATTAAACTGATAACCAATAATAAAAAAGCCTGGCATGATTACTTCATACTCGAGAAATATGAAGCAGGTATCGAGCTTTACGGGACTGAAGTAAAATCTGTCAGAATGGGGCACTGTTCCATCAAGGAGGCTTATATTGAAATCAGACACGGCGAGATGTTTGTCGACGGAATGCATATTTCCCCTTACGAAAAAGGAAATATTTTTAATCGGGATCCGCTTCGCAAACGGCGTCTCCTTATGCATGCCTCCGAAATAAGAAAGCTTGAGCAGAAAATTAAGGAAAAAGGCTTTACGCTCGTGCCTCTGCAGGTATATTTTAAAAAGAGCCTCGTGAAAATTGAGGTCGGACTCGCAAAAGGAAAGAAACTGTATGACAAGCGAGCGGATATCGCAAAAAAAGATGTCAGGCGTGAAGCTGAAAGAGATTTCAAAGTCAGAAACGTATAATTTCCCTACGTACTGAGAGGACCGGATATGCAAGTAAAAAGGTGTGCATTAATAATGGCTGCTGTTGCCGGCGCAGCGCTGACGCTGTCAGGATGTGCAAACCGTAATCTGAAACGAAGCGGGGGTGAATCTTCAGCCGTTTCCGCTTTAAGCACTGAAGAAACTTCGAACAGTATTGCGGAATCCATCCGTGACACGGCCGAGAGCATCGCGGAAAATGTCTCAGAGAGCTTTCCGGAGAGCTCTGCCGAATTGCCGGAGAAGCTTTTAACCCTTGATTCGGAACCGGATGATATCATCATCTGGGAAGAATCTGAACCTGAAATTGCGTCTGAGAGCGATATTTCAGACGCCGGCGACGTCCTCATTGCAGATGAATCCGAACCGGATCCGGTATCTGCAGATGTAAAGGACGAGAGTTCGCCGGGGCAGGTATCTGTCCCTGATCTTATCGTGGATGACGGCAGTTCCTCCGGTGAAACTTCCAAAGCGGATGCCGGGACGGAAGGCGTGAATGAAGTCGGAAGATTCGGAGATGGCGGATCCTCTGACAAAGACACAGACGGGAAAGAGTCATCAAAGAAAGAATCTGATAAGACAAAGCCCGAAACTGTTGTCAATGAAGAAAAAATCCGCAAGAACAACAGCAGCAAGTCAGAGGATACCGCAGAAAGTGAGTCGCTTAGCGGACATGTAAAGGGAATCCGGGAGTTTTCGGTGATCGAAGGCATGAAACCGGACGTCATGGCAGGCGTCAGCTGGGATGAGAGCATCGAGAGCGTGGAAGCGGACTCAAACGGCGTTAACTGGGAGAAAGCCGGAACTCAGAAGCTTAAATTCCTCATCACCGGGAAAAACGGAAGTCAGGAAGTCGTATCGATCAATGTCCGGATCAATCCTGATCTTGATATGTGTCTTTACGGTATGGAAGGCAGTGTTGTCATTGAACCCGGAGAAACATTCGATCCTATGGAGAATGTTTCGTGGACCGACGACATCGCCTCCGTAACTGCTGACATGAGCGCGCTGGATACGTCTGTACCGGGTATTTACCTGATATCTTATACGCTTACGGCTCCTGACGGACGCACCCAGACGACAGTTAGACAGGTTACCGTCTCTGACGGATCATTTAACGGATATAACGATGAGTATTATGAAGCGCTGAATAATTATTCTTCAGTGACGGACCTCGGACTCTGGAGACTTACTGCTTACATGGATACACCTGAGGATCAGGGACCCTATGTAGGACAGACCGCAAGCGGAAGGCCGCTTATCGCAGGGAGAACGGTTGCCGTATCCCAGGCCACATGCGCAAGGCTTGGCCTCAGTTTCGGCGATCGACTGCTGATTGACGGACACATCTACGTCCTCGAGGATTACGGCGGATCAGCCATGAATGATCAGAACTGGGTCGATATTTTCGTCGACAATCCGGTTGACGAGTATTCCGACCGCTTTAACCGATATACGCAGGTATATCTTCTCAGGTAATAATTTGAAAATTATGCGGGTTCTTTATGTGACCCGCATAATATTATTTCAGTCTATTAGTAATCATATAGTGCAGTTCAGATAAGGAGAAAAAATATGAAAAAAATGATACTTCTTGCGGCAGCCTGCTGTGCGGTTCTCACCCTGGCCGGGTGCGCTTCCAGCAATGGCGGAAGCTCGGGAGGCAGTTCCAAAGCTGTATCTGCTGAATCTGAGAGCGTATCTTCCGAAGCGGCAGACGACAAGGCATCTTCCGAAACAGTTTCTGCCAGCTCCGATGCTCAGCCGGCTGTGAACGAAGAGTCCGAAAAGGTTGATGATAATGCGGCCGCCGATAACGGGGATGATCTGGAAGACGACTTCGAAGCAGAGCGCATTGACAATGAAAACATACCGGATATCACCGACCTGGACGAAGCTGACAGCTCCGATACATCTGATATCTCTGAGGAACTGACGGATGCTGATATGGAGGCGTTCGAAGAGGGCGGAGCCAGAGCTGAATAATCGCGATACAAACGCGGACGCAACGGAATACCGGCGTTGACAGCAGAAATCTTTTAAGCTATATTGATAGTACTCCTCTTGGAGAATCAGGGCTTGTACTGGTTTCGACGGGGGTTTTGAAGCTGAGGAAGCCATCCGTGGCCCGGACCACGATAAAACCGGAACTTAAAATTAAACGCTGACAACAATACAGTTGCAGTAGCGGCCTGAGGCTGCTCGTCGGCCCGGTTGTACCCGTACTCCCGGTAACCGGCGTCATGATTACGGGAAACGATGCAGGCAAAGCTTTGAGTCTGCAGGCGTATTATGAAGCTACTGAAGCTATGAGGCTGCTGTCTGCCGCATAGCAGAGGGAATGTAATCAGACAGCTGTGATGGGAGATGCCTTGGTGGATGGGCTTTCGGACGCGGGTTCGATTCCCGCCAGGTCCACGCCTGAAAGAGAGACTGCTATGCAGTCTCTTTTTTTTGTCCAAAAGCGGGAATCGAACGGCGAGGGAGGAGTGCGCAGAAATGACACAAAAATGTAATAATTTTCATAATTAAGGCGATTATTGTATTTCGAGCCGTTGATTATTAAAAAAACTTAATAAATAGTTGACGATAAAGTCATCAACTCTTAAAGCGCCGATTCTTTCAGTTCTGCTATAATTTTAACATCATAAAGGAAAAATAGCGGAAGGAGGAAAATCACATGATGCGCTTACTGAAACTTGCTTTGATCATTATCGCGGCTGTCAGTATCTGTACAGCATTTTCATCTGATATCCTCGCCGGCTCCGCTGACCCGGAATACAGCGCAGAGGATTCTGCTGTGACCATAAGCATATCTGTCGCAGAAACTGCTTCAAGAGCTCACGTCATTGAGACACACTCCGGAGTAATTACCTGTGAGAGTGAATATATTGAATCCGAAGAAATCTGGGATCAGGATTATGAAACAGAAGATCCGGCAGAGAATGAAGATTCATATGAAGAATATGATGCGGCAGAAGATAACGGCGAATGCTCCGATGAATCATGGGAAGAATCTCAGGAGGATGCCGGGGACGCATCATCAGAAGAAGGAGCAGCAGAAGATACTTTCACTGAAACTGATGACTTTGCTTCCGACTCCGAAGGACTTTCTGGATCATCAGACGACATCTACAGCAATCTGTCAGCAGAGGATATGCTTTTCCTCGACGAACAGCGCATTTTCCACGATGACTACGGAGATATCTCTTTCGAGGATGAAGAGGAAGAGGAATTTTCAGATGACGCGGAATATGAAGAGCGGTCTGAAAATGATGAATACGCAGAATATAAAGAAGATGTCATTGATATGCTTCCGGAAGAGTTTTCACAGATAGAGCAGGCAGAATCACGTGCCGAGTAAACATGATCAAAAACAGAATCATTGAAAGATGCGGCGGATTTCAATCTGCCGCATCTTTTAATAAACTGGAAATATATTTCACAATTTAGTCAAACAATGCCTTTATACTCAAATTATCGAATTGAAATACGCTCACTGCGGAGGAATTATGGATCAGCTCAAGATTCTTGTAGTAGATGATGAAGCAAGGATGAGAAAGCTTGTCAGAGTCTTTCTTGAGAAACAGAATTACGCGGTTATAGAGGCAGGAGACGGGGAGGAAGCTGTAGATCTTTTCTTCAGTGAAAAAGATATTGCCCTGATTCTTCTTGACGTCATGATGCCGAAGATGGACGGATGGCAGGTGCTGAGGGAAATTCGACAGTATTCTAAAGTTCCGATTATCATGCTGACCGCCAGGGGTGATGAACGCGACGAGCTTCTCGGATTTAATCTTGGGGTGGACGAGTATATTTCAAAGCCATTTTCACCGAAGATACTTGTGGCGAGGGTCGATGCGGTGTTAAGGCGTGCCGGTTCCGTTGGCACTGAAGATATTCTGGAAGCAGGAGGTATCCGGATCGATAAGGCAGCTCACCTTGTGCGGATAGACGACAAGGAAGTGGAGCTTTCTTTCAAGGAATTTGAACTGCTTTCCTATTTTGTGGAAAACAAGGGCATAGCGCTCAGCAGAGAAAAAATCCTGAACGCGGTATGGAATTACGATTACTTCGGTGATGCCCGCACAATCGATACGCATGTAAAAAAACTGCGCAGCAAGATGGGAACCAAGGGAAACATGATCAAGACAATCTGGGGAATGGGATACAAGTTCGATCCTGAGCCTGACAATGGGTAAGTAAAATGCTGTCTTTTGTTCAATCTATAAATACTAAAATGAAGAAGAATCATCGTGAAAGCTCGCACCGGCATTCTATGAGGAGTGAGCTTTCTCTTCTTTTGCTTCTGCTTATCGTCGCGGATCTCGTTGCGATCGGTCTTATAACACGTTTTTATCTCGGTCCATTTTACAAGCAGGATAAGATCCGGGCCATGAAGGAGACCTATGATAAACTGGTGAAAATGGTCGACGATACCGGAAGTCTTTCCGATGAGATCATGGAACTGTCGGTACAGGACAATATCATGATTCTTCTGGCAAATTCAGATCTCACGGATTCGCAGTCAACAAAACATGACTCGAACCGTAACAGAACTCGGCTGTTCGGTTATATATCCGGGTTTTACAATGATAAGATCACAATTCTGAAAAAAAGCGACGAATATACACTGCAGGAATCGACCGATTCAAAAATCAATACAAGCTATCTTGAAATGTGGGGACAGCTTTCAAACGGATACTGGTTCCTACTGCAGACTCCGCTCGAGAGCATGACCGGCGCAGTCCGCCTGACGCTCCTTTTCTACATTATCGTCGGACTTATCACGGTTGTTGTCAGTATCTGTCTGATTTCACTGATTATGCGGAGATACACGCGTCCGATTGCAATGCTGACCGATCTGTCAAAGCGCATGGCGAATCAGGATTTTAACGCACATTATACCGGAAAGGAGAGAAATGAAATCGGTGAGCTGGGGCAGAGCTTCAATAAAATGTCCCGGGAGCTGGAACAGACCATCTCCGAACTTAAATCCGCAAATATCGAACTGCAAAAAGATAACGAGCGTAAGACACAGATTGACGAAGTAAGAAAAGAATTCCTTAACAACGTTTCACACGAGCTGAAGACCCCGCTGGCCCTGATCCAGGGATACGCGGAAGGCTTGAAGGACAACATCGCCGAGGATCCGGAAAGCCGGGATATGTATCTTGATGTCATCATCGACGAAGCTTCAAAAATGAATACCATGGTGCGGAAACTCCTGACTCTTAACCAGCTGGAGTTCGGCAATGATCCCGTCGTGATGGAGCGGTTCGATCTGAGAGAATTGATTGCGGGCGTTATTTCCGGTATGCAGATCATGCTTGAAGAAGCGAAGGTAAAAGCTTTCTTCATGCAGGATACGCCGGTTATGGTATGGGGAGATTCCTTCAAGATTGAAGAAGTCGTTACAAACTATCTGAGCAACGCCGTTAATCATGCGGAAGGCGACAGGATTATACGTATCACCTGCGAAGAGGAAGGAAAGATCGTTAAGACGAAGGTATTTAATACCGGACAGCAGATACCTGAAAATGATCTGCCTCACGTATTTGAAAAGTTCTACAAGACCGATAAGGCAAGGACGCGCGAATACGGCGGATCCGGTATCGGTCTTTCCATCGTGCAGGCAATCATGGACGGCCATGGAAAAGAATGCGGCGTGGAGAATAAACCGGACGGAGTTGAATTCTGGTTCACGCTGGAAAGCGTATAACCTTTACGGGGTACTGACCGCGCTGATAAAACCATTGAAAATCAGATGCTATTAAGGTAAACTCTTTTGTATTGATAATCTGAGAAACTCTCTTTGCAGGAAATACTGAATGATAGCAATCATCGATTATGACGCTGGAAATGTAAAAAGCGTAGAAAAAGCGTTTCGGAAACTTGGCAGGGAAGCTGTCATTACGGGAGATCCGCAGGTAATATTATCTGCGGATCATGTTGTGCTTCCGGGCGTGGGAAATTTCGGCGACGCAGCGGAAAAACTCCGCAGTCTCAAGATGGACGACGTGATCAGGAACGTCATTGCCGCCCGGATTCCTTTCCTCGGGATCTGTGTCGGCATGCAGCTGCTTTTCGAAGAAAGCGAAGAAAGCCCGGGAATTAAGGGGCTTGGAATCCTGAAAGGCCGCTGCCGTAAATTCCCGGACAAGCCGGGATTTAAGGTTCCGCAGATCGGCTGGAACGCGGTTCATATGATGAACGGCGGAGATATCTTCAAAGATATTCCGAGCGGGACTTTTTTCTATTTTGTGCACTCCTATTATGTCGAAGCTGAAAGAATGGATCAGGTCACAGCTGTCTGTGAGTACAGCAGGATCTTCCATGCGTCCGTACAGAGCGGAAAGCTTTACGCGACACAGTTCCATCCGGAAAAATCCGGAGAATACGGTCTGAGAGTTTTAAGAAACTTCGTGAAGATCAAGCGGGAGGATGACTGATGCTGACAAAACGCATAATCCCGTGTCTGGATGTGAATGCAGGCAGAGTAGTAAAGGGCGTTAACTTCGTCAACCTCATTGATGCCGGAGATCCGGTGGAGGTCGCTCGCGCCTACAACGCAGAAGGCGCAGACGAACTTGTCTTCCTCGATATCACAGCCTCATCGGACAACCGAAATACTGTGGCGGAGATGGTGCGGAGAGTAGCGGAAGAGGTTTTTATTCCGTTTACGGTCGGCGGCGGCATCCGTACAGTCGATGACATGAAAATGATCCTTCGGGAAGGTGCAGATAAAATCTCGCTCAATACGGCAGCTGTCCTTCGCCCTGAATTGATTAAAGAAGGCGCTGTGAAATTCGGAAATCAGTGTATTGTAATCGCCATTGACGCCAGGAGGCGCAGTGGCGGCGGATGGAATGTGTACATTAAAGGCGGCCGCGAGGATACGGGGCTTGATGCGGTCGAATGGGCGCGGAAAGCGGTATCTCTCGGAGCAGGAGAAGTACTTCTTACATCCATGGACTGCGACGGAACAAAAGATGGTTATGATATAGAACTGACCCGCGCTATTTCCGATGCTGTCGGAGTACCCGTGATTGCATCGGGCGGCGCAGGAAAGAAAGAAGACTTTCTTGCGGCATTTACGGACGGAGGCGCTGATGCTGCGCTTGCCGCTTCCCTTTTTCATTTCAGGGAGCTCAGTATCAATGATGTAAAGGATTATCTTGCGGAAAACGGTGTCCCTGTGAGATACTGACCGGATACTACGCTGCGGAGGCATGAAAATGGCAATTACTGGTGAATGGGAGGCTGCTCTGAGGCCGGAATTCGGAAAGCCTTATTACGCAGCGCTTTACAGGAAAGTACTGGAGGAATATAAAAGCGCTGAAATATATCCGCCGAGCACGGACATTTTCAACGCGTTCTCATTTACTCCGCTTCCGAATGTGAAAGCCGTTATTCTCGGCCAGGACCCGTATCACGAACCGGGGCAGGCGCACGGTCTGAGTTTTTCGGTGAAGAAGGGCGTCAGAATACCGCCTTCTCTTGTCAATATTTATGCTGAGCTGCATGATGATCTCGGCTGTTATGTTCCGAATAACGGAGATCTGACCAAATGGGCGAAAGAAGGGATAATGCTCCTAAATACTGTACTTACCGTCAGAGCGCATCAGGCTAATTCCCATAAAGGAATTGGCTGGGAGGAAGTCACTGATGCCGCGATCCGGATTCTTGCAGATCAAGACAGACCGATCGTATTTATATTATGGGGAAGCGCCGCCAGAAAGAAGAAGCAGATGATCACGAACCCGAAGCATCTCGTGATTGAATCCGCCCATCCTTCGCCGCTTTCGGCTTATAACGGATTCTTCGGCAGCCGTCCGTTTTCAAAGTGCAACGATTTTCTTGTAAAAAATAATTTAACTCCGATTGACTGGCAGATCGAAAACGCCTGATTCCGGATTTTGAATTTTAATGTCGGACCGGTTTTAAAGGTTCGAAGGAGACCAGCATGGCACAGAACAGGCAGGGAACTGTCGTAAAGCAGGCTGCATTTCTTATGGCCGCGCAGATGATATCAAGTGTAATCGGGCTTCTCTACCGAAGTCCGCTTCATATGATTATGGGAGATATCGGCGACGGCTATTACCAGTTTGCTTTTGAATGGTACACAATCATTCTCCTCATTTCATCATACAGCATACCGAGCGCAGTCTCGAAAGTAATGGCTGAGAGACTCGCCGTGAAACAATACCGAAACGCCTTCAAGGTTTTCAGGGCTGCGCTGATCTATGTGCTGATCGCCGGCGGTATCGGCGCATCTGTCGCATTTTTCGGAGCCCCTTATATTCTCCGGAAGGAGCCTGACGCGGCCCTCGCACTCAGAGTCCTTTCCCCGACAATTTTCCTTTCAGGTTTTCTCGGCGTATTCAGAGGATTCTTCCAGGCGCACAACACGATGAAGCCGACAGCGGTATCCCAGGTTGCCGAGCAGATCATGAACGGCGTCTTCTCCGTACTCGTCGCTTATCTTCTGGCAAAACCCTATATTGGCAATGCGGGCCTTTCGGGAAAATTCGGAGCCGCAGGAGGCTGTATCGGAACGGGAGCCGGAGTCCTTACAGGGCTTCTTATTATGCTCCTTGCATGGTTCCTCAACCGTAAGCTGATACGGAAGCGTATAAGAAATGACCGTACGGGCAGTGAAGAAAACTACCGCGAAGTCTTCAAAGTAATCCTCCTTATGTGCACACCGATCATTCTCGCGACATGCGTCTATAACATGACGTCAGTCGTGGATCAGATGATCTTTACCAACGTAATGACCGGAAAAGGCTTCGGAGCTGAAGACATCGCGAGTTTGTATGGCCTGTTCGGTTACCGCGTAAGACCGATCATCAATATCCCTATCGCCCTTGCGTCTGCAACATCAACCGCGCTTATTCCCGCTGTCGCATCATCAGTAGCCGGCGGTTCGAGAAAAGACACTGTCAATAAAATTGACGAATGTGTCAAGCTTACAATGTTGATCGCGATCCCGGCAGCAGTGGGCATCGCCATTTTGTCTTATCCGGTTATTTATATTCTGTATCCGGGCGGCAACGTGAAGGGTGCATCGATACTGCTGAGCGCCGGCGCCGTATCCGTCATTTTCTACAGTCTTTCCACGGTTTCAAACGGCGTGCTTCAGGGACTGGGGCATCCCTCCATTCCGGTGCGCCATGCTGCCATAGCGCTTGCAGTCAATGTGGCCGCAACTTATATTACGGTCGGACCGCTGGGAATCGGCGTTTACGGAATCGTGATCGCAACCGTTCTTTACTCATTTACCGTTATGGTACTGAATGCCGTTTCGATCAGAAAATACATCGGTTATTCCCACAGGCTCCGCGCGTTCCTTATCCCGCTCCGCTCATCCCTTGTGATGGGCGTCTGCGTCGCCGTAATCTACTGGGTTCCGAAGATGCTTCTTCCCTCTGTATTCAGCAGGTATCTGACGAGCGCGGTTTTGTGCCTTGTGTCGGTAATCGTCGGAATTCTTGTCTACTTCGCTGTTTACGGACATTCTCCGGATCTCACGGACGATGATATAAGGAAGATGCCGATGGGAACGCGGCTTCTTGCGGTACTTCGGAAACTGAAGATTCGATAAGAGGAATTCATGAATAATCGAAAGGATAATAGTTCATCCTGTAAAGTAAATTACCAGAAAGAACTTGAAGCTGTCATAAGTAACGAGAAGGAAGAAGGCAGAGTGCCGAACCTGCTGCTTCACAGCTGCTGCGCACCCTGCAGCTCTTATGTGTTTGAGTATTTGTCCCGCTTCTTCCGGATTACCGATTTCTTTTATAATCCGAACATTACCAGCTCATCGGAATACGAAAAACGAAACGAAGAAATAAAGAGACTGATCAGCGAGCAGCCTCACGAGTATCCGATCCGCTTTTTGGAAGGCAGATATGAGCCGGAGCGTTTCTTTGCAGAGACGAAGGGACTTGAAGAATGTCCGGAGGGCGGAAAACGCTGCGAGATCTGCTTCCGGATGAGACTGATGGAAACCGCCAGGACTGCAGCAGAAGGGATATGCGGTGAAAACGGGGAAACCGTCAGATTTGACTATATTTCAACGACGCTGACAATCAGCCCTCTGAAAAATGCGGAGCTCCTCAACCGAATCGGTATGGAAGCCGCATCCAGTTACGGGCTTACCTGGCTGCCATGTGACTTCAAGAAGAAAGGCGGCTATCAGCGTTCCGTGGAGCTCTCTGCCAGGTACGGACTTTACAGGCAGAATTACTGCGGCTGCGTCTTTTCACGACGGGCCGGATAAGGAGGAATTGATTCATGGCACAGCTTTGGGGCGGACGCTTCACAGGTGAAACAGATGAACTAGTTTATGCATTCAACCAGTCACTGCCGTTCGACAGAAGACTGTTTTTCCAGGATATCAGGGGAAGTCTCGCACATGCTGAAATGCTTAAAAGGCAGGGTATTATTTCAGCGCAGGAAGGAGATTCCATCATAGAAGGACTCCGTGCGATTCAAAACGATGTGCTTGAAGGAAAACTGACTGTCGGCGGAAATGACGAGGATATCCACAGCTTTGTCGAGGCGGAGCTCATCAGGCGGATCGGCGATCCCGGAAAGATGCTTCATACCGGAATATCCAGAAACGACCAGGTAGCACTCGATATGCGTCTTTATATGCGCGATGAAACCGACGGTATCCGGAAGCTCCTTCTTTCGCTGCTGCATACGATCGCGGCGATCATGGAAGAAAACACGGAAACCTATATGCCGGGCTTTACACATATGCAGAAAGCACAGCCGGTGACGCTTGCCCACCATTTCGGAGCTTATTTTGAAATGTTCCGGCGCGATTATGAAAGACTCGGATCCGTAAGGGAGAGAATGAATGTATGCCCGCTCGGGAGCGGTGCTCTTGCGGGAACAACCTATCCCCTCGACCGGGAACTTACCGCGAACCTTCTGGAATTCGACCGTCCCTGCGATAACTCGATGGACGGCGTCTCGGACCGGGATTATGTCCTTGAAATTCTCAGTTCTCTTTCCATTATCATGACGCATCTCTCAAGGCTTTCTGAGGAGATCATCATATGGAATTCGAATGAATACGGTTTCATCGAGCTCTCAGACGCCTACTCGACAGGAAGCAGCATCATGCCGCAGAAAAAGAACCCTGATATAGCCGAGCTAATCAGGGGTAAGACCGGAAGGGTCTATGCGGCCATGAACTCCCTGTTTGTTACAATGAAAGGCCTTCCGCTTGCCTATAATAAGGACATGCAGGAAGACAAGGAGATGACCTTTGACGCCGTAGATACGGTCAAGGGATGCCTGAAGCTCATGGAGGGAATGCTCAGAACCTCCACCTGGAACAGCGCGAGAATGAAAGAGAGCGCCACCATGGGTTTCTCAAATGCAACCGACGCAGCGGATTATCTTGTGCGGAAAGGCGTACCCTTCAGGGATGCACACGGAATTATCGGGCGGCTTGTACTTAACTGTATTTCAAGAGGCTGCTCGATGGATGAGCTCCCTCTTGAGGAGTACAAAAAAGAATCGCCTGCATTTGAAAATGACATATATGATGCAATCTCGCTTTCCGCCTGCGTCAGCCGCCGGACGACAAAAGGAGCGCCTGGTTCAGTCGGTGAAGAGCTTGAACTCATAAGAAAATGGTTTATAGAGGAGGAATGATTATGAGTGAAAAATTGAGAGTCGGTATACTTGGCGCTACCGGAATGGTCGGACAGCGTTTCATCACGCTTCTTGATGGCCATCCCTGGTTTGAGCTGACAACACTGGCAGCTTCAAAGTCGAGCGCAGGGAAGACCTACGAAGAGGCTGTTTCCGGACGGTGGAAACTCGATGTTCCGATGCCGGATTCGGTGAAAAACATGATCGTCAAGGACGTATCCAGTGTCGAGGAAGTAGCTGCGGATGTCGACTTTGTCTTTTCCGCGGTCAATATGTCCAAGGATGAGATCAAGAAAATCGAAGAGGAATACGCAAAGACCGAGACGCCGGTCGTATCAAACAACAGTGCGCACAGATGGACTCCGGATGTCCCCATGGTGATTCCGGAGATTAATCCGGAGCATTTTGAAGTCATCGCATCTCAGAAAAAGCGGCTCGGAACCACGAGAGGCTTTATTGCGGTCAAGCCGAACTGTTCGATCCAGGCATATGCTCCCGCACTTGCGGCATGGAAAGAATATGAGCCTACGGAAGTTGTTGTAAGTACGTATCAGGCAATTTCAGGCGCCGGAAAGACATTTGCGGACTGGCCTGAGATGAACGGCAACATTATTCCGTATATCGGCGGCGAAGAAGAAAAATCAGAGCAGGAACCGCTGAAGGTCTTTGGCCATGTGGAAAACGGCGAAATCAAAAAGCTGAACGGAGATCTCAGGATCACTTCACAGTGCATCCGCGTTCCGGTTCTCAACGGACATACCGCTACGGTTTTCCTGAATTTGAAGAAGGATCCGGGAAAAGACGAGCTGATCGCGAAACTGCGCGAATTCTCAGGCATTCCGCAGGAGCTTAAGCTTCCTCACGCGCCGGAGCATTTCATCCAGTATCTTGAGGAAGAGAATCGTCCTCAGGTCGCGCTCGACGTCAATTACGAAGGCGGAATGGGCGTATCAATCGGAAGACTTCGCAAAGACAGCATCTTTGACTGGAAGTTCGTAGGTCTTGCTCACAATACACTGAGAGGCGCGGCCGGCGGCGCTGTTGAGTGCGCTGAGACGCTGAAGGCTCTCGGATATATTACTGCCAAATCATAAATTCTGTCCGGCTGGACCCAATTGAAAGGTTCAGCCGGATGACCAGTTTGAGGGGTATTTATTGGGAAAACAATTATATATTGCCGAAAAGCCGAGCGTAGCACAGGAATTTGCGAGAGCACTCGGAGTACGGGCGGGGAGAAGCGACGGATACATAGAAGACGAGAATTATATAATTACATGGTGCTACGGGCACCTTGTGACGATGAGTTATCCCGATTCTTACGATCCTGCGCTCAAAAAGTGGTCCATGGATACGCTGCCGTTTCTGCCTGATACATTCCGATACGAGATAATCCCTTCGTCAGCCAGGCAGTTTAAAATTGTCAGCGGACTCCTTTCACGTCCGGATGTGGAGATTATCTATGTATGCACTGACTCCGGCCGCGAAGGGGAGTACATCTACCGCCTGGTTGAAATGATGTCAGATCCTGTCGTGCTTACGAAAGACCGGCGTCGGATCTGGATAGACTCTTTTACGGACGAAGAGATCGGCAGGGGAATCCGTGAGGCAAAACCGCTCTCGGAGTATGATCATCTTTCCGATTCCGCTTTTTTAAGGGCGAAAGAAGATTATCTGATGGGGATTAATTTTTCGCGTGTTCTGACGCTGAAATACGGCAGCAGTATTGCGAATTACAGAAATTCATCCTGGTCAGCGGTAGCCGTCGGCAGAGTCATGACGTGCGTTCTCGGCATGGTCGTAAGAAGAGAACGGGAGATCCGCTCCTTCGTTAAACAGCCGTTTTTCAGAGTGTTTGGAAATTTCGACGGAATTAAAGCCGAGTGGCGGTCAGGACCCGGAAGCCGGTATGAAGGTTCGCCTCTTCTCTACAGGGATAACGGATTTAAGAAGAGAAGCGATGCCGAAGAGCTTGTCCGGATACTGACGGAATCTTCGGCGCAGGCGGTTGTTGAGAGTATCAGCAGAAAAAAAGAAAAGAAAAATCCGCCGCTTCTTTATAACCTGGCCGAGCTTCAGAACGACTGTTCAAAGATGTACAAAATCTCACCGGACCAGACGCTGAAAATCGCCCAGGAGTTATATGAGAAGAAAATGACAACGTATCCCCGTACAGACGCCCGTGTCCTGTCGAGTGCAGCGGCAAAGGAAATCGGCAGAAATCTGAACGGTCTTTCCCGTTTTCAGCCTGCGGCAGCATTTGCCGGCGAGATCCTGAGCGGAGATGCCTGGAAAAAGATCGGCAAAAGCCGTTACACTGATGACAAGGCGATCACGGATCATTACGCGATTATTCCCACCGGTGCAGGGCTCAATGCTTACCAGTCGCTTTCGGAGCTTTCAAAAAAAGTCTATGGAACGATCGTAAGAAGATTCCTGTCCATCTTTTATCCTCCTGCTTTGTACGAGAAAACCTCCTGCGTCATCCTGTGCGGAAACGAACGGTTTTACGCAGTAGCCAGACAGCTCCTGGAGGAAGGATATCTGAAAGTTGCGGGGAGACCTGATCAGAAGAAAAATCCGTCAGACAGGAATCCGGAAGCGACAGATGAAAGTGCAGAAGAAATCGACAGCACAAGCGATATCTGCGCACTGCTAAAATCCCTTAGAAAGGGAAAACAGCTTCAGGTGAGAGGCTTTGAAATACGGGAAGGAGAGACATCTCCGCCAAAGCGCTACACATCGGGTTCCATGATTCTCGCGATGGAGAACGCCGGACAACTGATAGAAGATGAATCATTAAGGGAGCAGATCAGAGGTTCCGGAATCGGAACATCCGCTACCAGGGCCGATATTCTCGCGAAGCTTATAAAGATCGGATACCTCGCCCTGAATAAAAAGACGCAGGTGATCACGCCCGAGCTTCTCGGAGAGATGGTCTATGACGTCGTTGACCAGTCAATCCGGCCTCTTTTGTCAGCAGAACTGACAGCGAGCTGGGAAAAAGGCCTCGCGGGTGTCGCGGACGGGACCATCTCGGAACAGGAATATCTGGAAAAGCTTACCGGATTTGTGACACGTAGAACAAATGCGGTCAAAGGGCTTACGAATCAGAACGCCATGAGGCAGTTCTATGACCGGAGCGCCGCATTTTACAAGACACAGACGTCAAAGGGAAAAAGGAGAGAGAAGAAAACATGAGCCAGATCGAACAGGTTAAAATTGCAGAATTATTCACGCTTGAGGAGTCACTTGCAGGAGATTACCTGAGACAGTTTGAATATCCCTGGGAAGCGCTTTCCGGTATACATGATCTCATTATTGAAATCGGAAAACAGCTGCCGTCCGACAGATATGATCAGGTAAAAGAGGATGTTTGGATTGCGAAATCCGCCAGTGTATTTGACAGCGCCAGCATCGGCGGCGCCTGCATCATAGGTGAAAACACGCAGGTGAGGCAGGCGGCGTTTATCCGCGGTGACGCCCTGGTCGGCGACAACTGTGTCGTCGGAAATTCCGCAGAGCTGAAGAACGTCATCATTTTCAATAATTGTGAGGTGCCTCACTATAACTATGTAGGCGACTCCATTTTAGGATTCCACGCACATATGGGCGCCGGCTCCATTACATCAAATATCAAGGCGGACCGCACAAATATTGTGATCAAGGGACAGGGCGGCTCCTATGAAACGGGTAGACGCAAGATCGGAGCCATTCTCGGAGACTGGGTTGAGGTAGGATGCAACGCGGTTCTGAATCCGGGCACAATTGTCGGACAGCATTCCATGATCTATCCGACAAGCTGTGTGCGTGGAATCATTCCTTCAGATACGATTTTTAAGAATACCGGTGAGCAGTGCGAGAAGCGCTAAGTGTCCCGGATAAAAAGCATAGAAAAAATATTTAATGCTCCTGCCTCTTTTGCCGTTATAAAGGCACATGAGAGGAAAAGCAAACACGGCAGGCCACTCCCATATCGCGATATTGAGAGCGCCTGCCGTGCACTGCGTGATGCGCTCAAAACGGAGAAGATACAGCACGAGAATAAGAGAAAGCCCTTTGAAACCGTAATCGAGATGAAGCTTCTGAGCTGCAATCAGAAAACCTGCAGCGGAAAGAGCCTGAAGTATTAGGAGCAAGCCTCCGTGAAGACGCCTGCTTCTGCCTATTGCTTCCCAGGTCCACAGCATTAAAACTGCAAGGGCGAGCTCAAACATGACGTTTTGATGGCGGGGATACCAGCGGCTTTCATAGAGACCGAGATCAAATGGTATCTCGGAAATAACTCCGAACAAAAGCAGACGCATGAAATATCTGGTGCGGTTTCTCGTATACAGGAAGCCTTCCACGATAAAGAAACAGAAGATCGGAAAGGCCAGACGCCCGACTCCGCGAAGGATATTATAAAGCTGTCTGTTTGACATAAACGGCACCAGTTTCACTGCGTTGCCTCCTTTAATCACGCAGTTGTAGATAAGCGCCTTCGTGGTGTGATCGATCATCATGATGACAGCTGCTATGAACTTCAGTGCAGAGCCGCTGAATATTTTCGTTTTTTCAGGTATATATGCATTCATGGTGTTAAGTTTATCATGATTTATCGTCAAACAACAGAGCATTTTTACAGGCTGCATTTCATGTCTCTGCCTTTATTTTTTCAGGCAATTATAGTAAAGTATATTTGATTGATCAGGGGGCTTTAAGAAACGGGATGACCAAAAAAGAACTGGCTCTGGCTGTTATTGAAAGACTGAAAGCAGAATATCCGGACGCGCACTGTACGCTGGACTATAAGGATGCGTGGCAGCTGCTTGTAAGCGTGAGGCTTGCCGCCCAGTGCACGGACGCCAGAGTGGATAAAACGACGCCGCTGCTTTATGCAAAGTTTCCGTCTGTGGAAGCATTGGCGAATGCGGATCCGTCGGAAATCGAGGAAATCATAAGACCGTGCGGACTTGGGCCGAGCAAAGCCCGGGACATATCCGCATGCATGAAGGTGCTCCACGAGAAATATCATGACGGAGTGCCTGAAACCTTCGAAGAGCTTCTCGCTCTCCCCGGCGTTGGAAGAAAGAGTGCCAATCTGATTATGGGAGATGTTTTCGGGAAGCCCGCCATCGTTACGGATACCCACTGCATCCGCCTTTCCAATCTGATCGGACTTGTCGATGAGATCAGGGAACCTGCGAAGGTTGAAAGAGAGCTCTGGAAGATTATCCCGCCCGAAGAAGGCAGCGATCTTTGCCACCGTTTTGTGAACCACGGCAGAGCAGTCTGCGTTGCAAGAAGGCCTTCATGTGATAACTGTTGTCTGAACGATGTCTGCAGATATGCGCTTTCGAAAAAAGGAGAGAACTGATGCCGCTTGATTTTATGGAATTGCTCACGAAAATACCGAATGAACAGGAAATAAGGCTTGTAACGAATACCGAAAGCATTCTTTATGCCGGAAAATGCGGCGACATGCCTTTCAGCATCGTAAAAGAAGCAAGCGAGATGATGGTAATCTCGGTTATGGCTGCCGGGGATAACCTCTGTCTCCTTCTCGAAGGTATCGAAGAATTTGATATCGATTTTGATGACGATGATTTTGAAGACTTTGATTCAGACATGCCGTTTAACTGATGCATTTTCAATCGTAAATAAAGGCACAAGACGTGAGTAAAAAAATATCTAAGCAATACAGAAAAAAAATCCTGACGCGGCTCCTGCCTGTATTCGGCGCACTGGCTGTCGGCGTTGCAGCGCTCTATGCCGTTAATGCGGGACAGTATAAGGAAAAATACCTGCCGGGCACGATTATCGACGGTATCGACGCCGGAGAAATGACGCCGGAAGAGCTGGAGCAGCTGCTTAAAGAGGATGTCGATAAGTATTCTCTGACATTTAAATTTTTAAATGATGAAACCGAGACGATCAAAGGCAGTGATATCAGCTTGTCCTACGACGTTCTTCCCGAGCTTGCATCAATTCTTGAGAGCCAGAATCCGTACACCTGGATTGCCGGCATTCTCGGCAGGAAGGATATCCGCTATCTGAGTACGGAGCTGACATATGACGAGTCCGCGATGAAGACTCTGATCGGATCCTTCGACGAGCTTCTGCCGGACAATATACGGGAACCTGAAAACGCCCGGCTCAAAATGAATCCGGACGGTGTTCTCACGGTGGTTCCGGAAGTCAACGGAAATGAAATGGATGAGGAGAAGCTTATCCAGGCAGCCGGAGATTCCGTACGATCCCGGGAGGAGCTTCTGGATGTAGTTATAGCTGACGGAATCTACAAGAAGCCGGAAGTTCTCTCTGACGACAAGGAGCTTCTTGAGAAGAAAGATTCGCTGAATGCAATTCTTTCAACGACCGTCACCTATCATTTAAGCGACGGTACCGAAAAGGTTCTTGACCGTGCGGAGACGTCCAACTGGCTCGATATCGACGAAGATGGAGGCTATGTGCTGCCGGACGAACAGCTTGCCCAGAAGGCAGCAGGATTTATCCGTGAAATAGCGCAGGCGGATGATAACTACGGTAAATACAGAACGTTCAAATCCACTAACTTCG
>CADBRO010000009.1 GCA_902797075.1 uncultured Lachnospiraceae bacterium | reverse complement strand
CTGTGACCTTTCACACGTCAAGCGAATGCTCTCCCAGCTGAGCTAACGTTCCGAAATGGCGGTTTCCCGTCAACGAATGATATTGTAACACAGCTTTTTGGGTTTGTAAATTGCTTTTCTCTTTTTTATAGAGTATATTTAAACTTACGTAAAGATGAGGAAAACATTATAGAAAAATACCATACGAGGTGATGGCGATATGGAAATCTTGGCTTTCGTTCTTCCCGTACTTGTTGTTCTCTGGCTGCTGGCCGTATGGCCGGGAAAGGGAAGAAAGGAACGGATGCAGGTATTTTCAAAGCAGCTGATCGCGCACCGCGGCCTTCACAACAATAAGGGAGACGCGCCGGAGAATTCACTTCTGGCTTTCCGCCGCGCGGTGGACGCGGGCTACGGAATTGAACTCGACGTAAGAGAGACAAAGGACGAAGCTCTCGTTATCTGTCATGACGATAATCTGAAGCGCGTGGCTGGAGTCAAGAAAAAAATCAGCGGTATGGCACTCACGGATCTGAAGCCGATCAGGCTGTTCTCTTCCGAAGAAGGAGTTCCGACGTTCGAGGAGGCTCTGGCGGTGATCGGGGGAAAGGTTCCTCTGGTGGTCGAAGTGAAGTCGGAAGACTTTCAGAATGTTACGAGACTCTGTGAACATGTAGCCGCCGTGCTTGATGCTTACGAAGGACCGCTGTGCATGGAGTCATTCAACCCGGGGGTTGTCCGGTGGTTCAGGAAAAACCGCCCGGATATGCTGCGGGGGCAGCTGTCCGACCGGTTTAAAAAGCAGAAATTCCCGGACAGTATCCTTATGTTCCTGTTCAGCTGCTGCTTTTTTAACTTTGCGACAAAACCGGATTTCATCGCCTATCGGTTCAGCTGTGCAAACCTTCTCAGGTTCCGCCTGATTCACGGCCTTTTTCACGCCACATGCGCGGGCTGGACGATTCGCAGCGAGGAAGACTTAAAGAACGCTGCCCCGGTATTCGATGTAATTATCTTTGACAGCTTTACGCCGGCGCAAAAAAGCCGGGAGTAAGATACTGTTCATCGCTGATTCTGGTTACTAAGGTACATTGCTCATGAAGATATTACGGCTGGCTGCCAGGTTTTCAAAACGGTTTCATCTGAGCCACGCTTGGCCGATGGCATTTTTCATGACCGGCTATATGGTGTGGTTCAGCCTCATAGAGATGATACCGCGGAGATTTTATCTGCAGGTGATTCTGCAGGCGGACCGGAGCATTCCGTTCGTGGAACAGTTCGTCATACCGTACTACTCCTGGTTTTTTTATGTCGGCTACGGTCTCGTGCTGATTTATCTGACCGACCGGTATGAATTCGACAGGCTCTGCACGACGCTGATGATGGGAATGACGCTGTTCCTGCTCGTTTCGACATTTCTTCCGACAAGGCAGCCGCTGAGACTGGCGTCGCTCCCGAGAGACAACATTTTTACGAGGCTGATCGGCAGGCTGTGGCTGACGGATACGCCTACCAACGTGTGGCCCAGCATCCACGTCTACAATACAAGCGCGATCGAGATTGCATTTTTCAAGGCGGATACGCCCCGGACAAAGCGGAGATCCTTCCGGGTTATCACGATGATCTGGGCGGTTCTGATTATTTTATCCACCATGTTCATCAAGCAGCATTCGCTGATCGATGTGCTGTCGGCACTCTCGTTTATCGCGATCAGCTACGCGATTGTCTATATGTCAGGGCGTGTCCTGAGATTCAGGAGGTGGGACGCGTTCGCGGAGGCCTTTGAGGAGAAATACGGATAAGGCGCTGCAGAAGAAACGGGATATTTCCTTAAAAATGGGTACAAAAAATGGACGGTACAGGGCTCGAACCTGCAACCCCTCACACGTGAAGCGAGTGCTCTCCCATTGAGCTAACCGTCCGTAAGAGATTATAGCACCACAAAGATTGTTGCGCAACAGCCAGATTAGGAGAAAAAATGAAAGTAGGATTCGGAAGCGATCACGCGGGAATTGAATTAAAACTGCAGCTGATGGAGTATCTCAAAGAGAAGGGATACGAGTGTACCGATTACGGAAACTATGATCCGAATGACAGAGGGGACGATTATCCGGTGCCGGGCAGACTTGTCGCCGAAGCAGTCGCGCGGGGCGAAGTGGAGAAGGGAGTTCTTGTGTGCGGAACGGGACTCGGCATTTCGCTGGCAGCCAACAAGGTGCCCGGAATCAGGGCGGCGGTCTGCAGCGAGCCTTATACTGCCCAGATGGCGGTAAGACACAACAACTGCCAGATTCTGTCAATGGGCGCAAGGGTCGTGGGACGCGATCTCGCGAAAATGATCGTGGACTCTTTCTTCGGCGCCAGCTTCGAGGGCGGCAGGCACGCGGCCAGGGTTGATATGATCAGTCAGATCGAAACAGACTACGGAAAATGCAGATGACACGGCAACAGATTCGGCGATGTGTAGCCGGAGCTGTTACAATCGCGGCGGTTTGATATATACAGACAGCTGTCTGTCAGGCTATAATATTTTGGACTGCGGCTGAACCCGGGACCGGAAACATGCGGACCGGCGGGATGCGCCTGCGCAGCGATTTTATCAGGAGAGGTATCCGTCATTATGGGTCTTTGGCAGACGATAGTTATCGTAATCGGGCTGTCGCTCGATGTATTTGCGTACTGTCTGTATAAAGGAGCTATGATATCCGAGGTCAGAAAGGGAGAAATCACGAAGGTGGTTTCCCTTTTTACGGGATTTCAGGTGGGAATGATGGTCATCGGGACCATGATTACTCAGATCCCGGCGCTCAAGGAAAAGTATCTGTCGGCAAACAGGATCTGGACTTTCCTCGCGGCTGTTACATTTTTTGCACTCGGCATCGTAATGCTTGTCAAGGCGGCAAAAAAGAGACACAGGGTTATCGTAGAGAAAAAACAGGATCAGTTCAATTATCACGTGATCATTTTCTGGGCGTTTATCACATCGATCGACGCTCTGATCGCCGGCGTCGGATTCGGTTTCATGGGGCTTAAGCTCCTCGGATCGCTGCTGATTATGGCAGTCTTTACGGCGGCCTGCGCGATTGCGGGCTTCGCGTCGGGGTACTGGCTCGGATGCGGACCGATGAACAAATTCGTCGCGATCGGCGGCTGCATGGTGCTTGTGGGCGGCGTGGACCTGCTTGTAAATTATCTCACCTACATCTTCTGAAGCATTTCGGAAGGCGAATTATGAAACGGAAAACGGAGCCCTTGCGGCTCCGTTTTTTATGTGGTGATCATGTCTTTCAGGGAATGCGTCAGCAGATAGAGAATCGTCTCGGCGGTGTGTTCAGCGGAAATGCCGGTTTCATCTACAATCCATCTCCGGATTCCGTAGACAAGGCCGTAGGTGTAATAGTTCGCGATTGTCTCGTGGGTGATGCCGGGAAAAAGCTTATTTACGGAGAGTCCCCGGTTTGAAGCGGCGCGAAGAAAGCAGCCGGATACATACCGGGACAGGATATTGTCAAATGAGTTCGGACCGGGTTCCATCAGGTAAGCCTTCCGGTAAAATTTGCGGTCGCGGTCCAGGCATCTGCAGAACATGACGACTGCGTCGGCCTCCATGCCGTTGTCGATCAGAAAATTAACGCCGTCTTCGACATCGGTGTGGAAAATCCACTCCAGAACCTCGTACTTATCCTGAAAATGCTTATAGAAGGTCGGCCTGATAAGACCGGCACGGTCCGTAATCATTTTAATTGTGATTTTATCAAAAGAGTAGGCGAGCATCAGCTCATGAAAGCAGTCCGCCAGAAGCTCTTTTGTCAGATCTTTTTTCTTGTCCATACCTTGTGATGTTGGAAAAGCCTGATATCTTGGAATGTCAACACTATATCACATTTGTCCTGAATCGCAACGGATGATACCTTTTGGAAAATATTCGCAACAAATTTGTAACAATTCGTAAAACAATCTTGAAAACTTTATTAAGCTTTGTTATACTTTATAGCGTTGATTACTGGAAAGGGTATTTTATCTCGTTATGAAGAAAAGAAAAATTGCGATACTGATGACAATGATTCTCGCGGCGGCTTCCGTCACACCGGCTTTCGGCGATGAGGAATCCGATCTCCGGGCATCGATTGAGCGTCAGTATGACGAACTATATTCCACGGAATCCTCACTGGCGGATCTCCGGGCAAAACGTGAAGATATTCAGAGTCAGATCAGCAGCATCAACGAGGATCTCGTCGGCATTATGTATGAGATCAATGAGGCTGAGTCCGGAATCGAGACGACCAAGGGAAAGATCAGCGAGACGGAAGGAAAGATCGAGGAGACCCGGAAAAAGCTGACAAGGGCAATCAAGAAGCGCGATAAACAGTACGAGGATATGGAAAAGCGTATCCAGTACATTTATGAAAATGGCGGAGATGCCGGATGGGCAGTACAGGTTCTTGAGTCCAGCGATCTGACGCAGTTCTTCAATAAGGCGGAATACGCCGCGCAGGTCCAGGACGCAGACCGGAAAGCGCTGGAAGCGGTTAAGAAGAGTGTCGTTAAGGTTCAGAAGCTGAAAAGAGAACTGGAAGGAACAAAAAAATCGCTTCTTGCTGAGCAGGAGACGCTTGAGTCTCAGAAGGACGCGCTGGAAGAACAGAATAATGAACTCAGCTGGCAGCTTGAGCAGAAGCAGGCCGCTTCCGAGGACTACTCATGGCAGATCGAGGAAGCAAGATCCCAGGCAAATGCTCTTTACGCGGTGATCGAGGAGGAAAATGCGAGAATCCGCGAGATAGAGTACGAACGGGAACTCGAAGAGCAGAGACGCGCCGAGGAGGAGGCACGAAGAGCCGCTGAAGCTGAGGCTGAGGACGAGGACTACGACGAAGACGAGGACTACGACGAGGACGAGGACTACGACGAGGACTACGACGAGGACGAGGACTACGACGAGGACGAGGACTACGACGAGGACGAGGACTACGACGAAGACGAG
>CADBRO010000008.1 GCA_902797075.1 uncultured Lachnospiraceae bacterium | reverse complement strand
GGAGATTGAAAACCGCTTGATCGGCATAAACACTGGGGTTGTGGGTGTTTTTTACCCACTATCACCCCTGAAGAGCCTATTTTCTGCGCTGTTTCGCAGTTTCGTAAGCTCCTGTGTTATAGTATAGATATCGAAAAAATCACGATCGGAGGACGTAAAGATGCCTGATCACAGAATATTATATGTCGATGCAAATGCAGGCCGCGACGGCAACGGAAGCCGCGAGACGCCATTTAAAAAGATCGGAGACGCAGCGCGCCGCGCACTGCCCGGCGACGAGATCCTCGTAAAACCCGGTATTTACCGCGAATATGTAAATCCCGCGAATGCAGGAACGCCTGAAGAAAGAATCACATACCGCTCGGAGGTTCCGCTTGGAGCCGTCATTACGGGAGCGGAAAAAGCGGAAGGCTGGACCAATGTTTCCGGCTCTGTCTGGATGCTCAGGGTTGATAACGGAGTCTTCGGATCCTACAACCCGTATACCACCTACGTATGCGGAGACTGGTATTTCGCTCCGACGGTTCGCCATACCGGCTCTGTCTACCTGAATGACAGGATGATGTACGAGACCGTCTCCCTTGACGAATGCAAAAGCGACGAGGCGGATCCGTTCTCCTATGTCCCTGAAGAGTCAAAGTACAAATGGTACACCGAGCAGGACAACGGGACGACCGTTCTTTACGCTAATTTCCGCGGCCTCGATCCAAATCAGGAAAATGTCGAAATCAGCGTCCGCCGGGAATGCTTCATGCCGTCTTCCTACGGTATCGGATACATCACCGTCAGCGGTTTTAAGATTTCAAAGGCAGCGACGACCTGGGCACCTCCCGCAGCCTTCCAGGACGGAATGATCGGTCCCAACTGGAGCCGCGGATGGATCATTGAGGACTGCGAGATTTCAAACAGCAGATGCTGCGGAATCTCCCTCGGCAAATACCGGGATCCCGAAAATGACATGTATTTCTATACGCACCATCTGAAAAGCCCGACGCAGATGGAGCGCGACGCGGTCTGCCGTGGACAGTATCACGGATGGACAAAAGAAAACGTAGGAAGCCATATCATCCGGCGCTGCGACATTCACCACTGCGAGCAGACCGGAATTGTGGGAAGAATGGGCGGCGTTTTCTCGACAATTGAAGACTGCCATATCCACGACATCTGCAATTCGCAGCAGCTCGGCGGAGCCGAGACCGCAGGCATCAAGCTGCACGCCGCCATCGACGTCACCATAAGGCGGAATCATATTCATAACTGTATAATGGGTATCTGGCTTGACTGGGAAGCCCAGGGCGCACGGGTGACCGGGAATCTCCTCCATGACAATGAAAGGCCTGATGGCATTCCGATGGCAAAAGGCGCCATGTTTAATACTGACGTATTCGTGGAGGTCGGTCACGGTCCGACGCTGATCGACAACAACATTCTTCTGTCAAAGGTCGCTGTCACGATACCGAGTCAGGGAATCGCCTGCGTTCACAACCTGATTCTTGGCGGTTTCAGCCTTATCAACTCCGGTGTTGACAGCATTGTTAACGGTCAGAGAGAACCCCGCTATACGCCGTATCATATCCGTCACCGCACCGAGGTCGCCGGTTTTATGACGATCCTTCACGGCGACGACCGGATTTTCAACAACATCTTCGTTCAGCAGTACGCGGCGAATCCCGAAAAGACACCCATGGATGCGGATTATACGACGGTCGGTACCGAACCCTTCGATATCTTCCCGTCTTACGATGAGTGGATTTCCCACTTTATGATCGGACAGGAGCCGGATATGGGCGCGCTCGGCACTTATCATTTCGGACATCTTCCTGTCTGGGTCGACGGCAACGCCTATCTGAACGGGGCGACAATATCGAAGCACGAATCAAACGCCTTCACATATGACGGTGAGCGGATTTCCGTTGAACTTCTGCAGACGGACGAAGGCTGGAAGCTCCGATCGAACCTCTGGCCGCTGCTTGAGAATATGAGGACGCGTATAATATCAAGCGATATTCTCGGAAAAGCCTTCGAGCCGGATCAGCGCTTTGAGAATCCGGATGGAACCGCCATCTTATTCGATACGGATTATTTCGGAAATCACAGGGGATTGTCCGCGGTACCGGGTCCCTTCGCCGATGCCGAAAGCGCAGCGGGATGCCTTTTTTAAACATGCCGAAAATGCGGAAGTATGTCTTTTTCAGGCATAATACTGATCGCTCTGCATTCCGTCTACTGATCGCTCTGCATTCCGTCTTTTTAAGCTTCAGGGATAGATTTTTCTGCCTTTCGCATCGTCAATACCGCTGAACCTGTGGAAAAATGTATTGATGACATCCCTCCACATCTCCGCATTCCGCTTCTGCTTTTCCATTCTTTTCAGAACTTCTCTCCTGTCCCGCTCCGGAAGATGAAGCGTCTCCATCGACTTCTGCATTCGCGAGACCTCCCCGCACCCCTCGAAATGATCGTCGTAAATCCTCTGAATCAGCGTTCTTCCGTCTTTCATCCGATATGTGTAGGGAAGACGGTGAAAAAACAGGAGAAGCTTTTCCGGGCACAGGTCCTTATCCTCATAAAGTGTCCTGAGCGCAGGAGGATACTGGGATGTATACCCTGTTCCTTTTTCAGTGCGGTCGATTCCGACAAAGTCCCTGTCCGCACGGTTGTAGGTTCCCCATACGTCAAACTCATAACCGTAGGGACTGGGACCGTAATGGCTTCCGGGAACAACCATCCAGTTGAGGCCCAGCGGGGCTGTATATTTTTCGTACACATCCCGGCTTTCGGTTAGAATTCCGAACAGTAGATCCTCTTCCTCCTCCGGGAGATCATAGGACAGCCTGATCCACTGACGTATCACATCCCCGGGCCTGGTATCCGGATTTCGCGAAAAACATCCGAACGCGAACAGATTCAGCGCCGCAAACGGATGCCCGGTCCAGCAGGCGTCCCTTCCCAGATTGCTTACGGCAGCGGCGGCCGTGACACTGCTGCCCTTAAGTGCATCGAAAATCTCTCTCCACATCGGAGGCATCGCGAACAGATCAATCTGCTGGCCGGTATACTCCTGCGCCAGCTGGAGTTCAACGGAAAGATTCGTATGTCTCATGGAAAGGAGAACCGGAGATACAGGTTCTCTCACCTGGAAATCAAAAGGCCCGTATTTTACCTGAAGAATCACATTTTCAAGAAATTGGCCGTCTAACGGCTGGTAGAGATCGTACGCTGCGCAGGGACGGTCCACCAGGGAATCCCTCCAATCCTGCATACAGTTATAGACGAAAGCCCTCCAGACGATCACCCCGTGAAACGGCGCGACAGCCTCGGCCAGCATATTTGCGCCTTCGGCGTGGCTGCGTCCGTAATTCCGCGGGCCGGGTCTGTGCTCGCTGTCAGCCTTCACCAGAAATCCTGCGAAATCAGGAATTTCCTTCCAGAGTCTCTCCGACAGCTGCGACCACCATTTTCTGACCTCCGGATTCAGCGGATCGGCTGTCGTAAGGCCTCTTTGAAGCGGAAGCGAAAAGTCGACAGAGAACATAAGCCTTATGCCAAACGGTCTCAAAATCTCCGCAAATTCCGCAGCATCCTTAAGAAGAAGATCGGGAAGGGACTCGGCCGGAGGGAGTACATTTACATTATTAATGCAAAGAATGTTGATCCCGCAGCTTGCGAGGAGCCGCCCAAGTGCCCG
The DNA here is from genome assembly GCA_902797075.1 of uncultured Lachnospiraceae bacterium. Taxonomy (GTDB): domain Bacteria; phylum Bacillota; class Clostridia; order Lachnospirales; family Lachnospiraceae; genus Chordicoccus. Next base: position 3,574 of record CADBRO010000008.1, on the reverse strand, counting down.
GATCCTGTCCCTTTCGTATGAAAAGCAGCCGCCCTCGAACCAGAGGGAGCGGCCGGAATATCCCCGCTCCACGCTTCCGTCCATGTTGTCCCACGAATCGAGCATTCTGAGAGAATACGCGGGAGCAAATACCCCCTCCTTTGGCATATCCCCCGAAAGAAGCCTGAGGATCAGATCGTATGTGCCGGTCAGGATTCCCGTCCTGCCGCCTGAAAGCCGAAATCCGGAAGATGTCACAGCGATGCGGTAAGCTTCATCTTCCATGGTTTCGTCCGGAATAATCTCTATCTGTGACCCAAAGCAGCGCTGAAAATTCGCCGCTTCAAAAGCGGCGATTTCATGCGGATATAAAAGTCCGTCCGGTATTTCTGCGTCAATCTTTCGAAGCCATGCGGGAAAGTCCCGCCAGGTATCGTCGTTCATATTTGAATTCCTCCGCAAAGCTGCAGGTGAAACTGAGATTCCGCGGCAGCTTCGCTCCATTTATGATGATCGGGTCCGCATAAAGACGGAGTCATGCAAACAGCATGGGAAGAAAATCATGGATACAACGTCTCCAGACGCTCCAGTCGTGTCCTCCCGGAAACGTCCTCCGTATGATATTCAGGTTTCTTCCGGACAGCATTTCGTCATCGCTTCTGAAGCTTTCGAAGAACTGATCTTCTGTTCCCATCGCCCTGTAAAACACCCTGAAGCTCTCATTAAAGCGCTCAGGTTCGTCAAGAAGCGCCAGGTGATCTTCTGTCTCCGACGGATCGGGGAACCTGAGGAAACCGCTGAAAATGCCGGCGCAGCCGAATAATTCCGGATGCTTCAGGGTGACGATGCTGGTCTGATAGCTCCCCATGGAAAGTCCCGCCATCGCGCGGTTCCATTTATCTTTTTTCACGGGATATACCGATTCGATAAATGGAATCAGGTCATTAATAAGAATCTCCGGAAACAGGCGGAATTCCCGCTCCTTCGTTTCTCTTTTGGCCATGCCGTTTCCCATAACGATGATCATCTCCCGGATTCGTCCCTCCGACAGCATCCGGTCCGCTATGCGCGCAGCGTGTCCCTGATAAACCCAGCCTGTCTCATTTTCACCGTATCCGTGCTGCAGGTAAAGAACGGGATAATCCTTCTTTTCCGTATATCCGGGAGGCGTATAGACGATGCACACTTCTTCCTTTCCCGTCACGGCGGAATAATAATATCTTCTTGACACTGATCCGTGGGGAATGCCCTCAATATCATCCCAGTTTTCCCCTCTTACCGGAATGTCAAGAAAATGCATCGGCCTGCAGCATCCGTAGCCGATCGGCAGGTAGGGATTCAGGACATCCGCTCCGTCAATCCTAAGGAAAAAATATTGGAACCCATTCCCAAGATCTGCGGTTATCTCCCACATGCCGTTTTCTATACGGGTAAACTTCTGAATCTTTCCGAACTGATCGATCAGTACTTCCCTCGCGTCTTTTGCCTTTATCCTGATCAGAACCGTTCCGTCGGCGTTAATTTCATATCCCTGATCACCGTCCCTGTCCGGTTCTCCGTAATAGGGATCAAATGACAGAGCCGTATCAAGCGGCCATTGTTTCTTCATTCTGCAATCCTCGGTTTCATTATTCTTTCACGCTTCCCAGAGCGATGCCGGTTACGAAATATTTCTGCAGGAACGGATATACGATCAGGATCGGCACCGTCGCGATCACAGTAATCGCGCAGCGGATGGTGATCGGCGTCGTCTGTCCCAGCGTCTGCAGCGCATCCGCAGTGGTTTTGGCGGCATTGGCGCTTGCCTGGGTCGTCGCGAGCTTCATTTTCAAAAGATACTGGAGGCTGTAGAGATCCTTTTTCTGCCCGCAGTAGAGATAAGTGTCAAACCAGCTGTTCCAGCTTCCTACAGCGACAAACAGCGCGACGGTCGCAAGCACCGGCTTGCACAGCGGGAATATGATCTGCCAGAATACGCGGATATCTCCGGCCCCGTCGATCCTTGCTGATTCGATCAGCGCCTCGGGAAGACTCGAAATATAGGTTCTGATCACAATCATGTTGAAGCAGGAAAACATCGTCGGAATAATATAAACCAGATATTTGTTGCTGAGATGGAGCGTTCTCGAAATCAGCAGGTAATTCGGGATCAGTCCGGCGTTGACGTACATCGTAAGCACCATGATCACGGTGATGAATTTCCTTAAGACATATTCTCTTCTTGACAGACAGTACGCCAGCATGCTCGTCCAGAAAAGATTGAGAAGGGTAATGATCACCGTTTTCGAAGCCGAGATCCATGCGGCCTGATAAACAGCCTTGTCAGAAAGAATCGTTTTGTAGCTCTCCAGGCTGAAAACTCTGGGCCAGAGCCCGATGTTGCCCCTGAGCGCATCGGTGCCGTCGCTGAAAGAATACGCAACGGTATTCAGGACCGGATACAGCGTGACGAACATCAGCAGGATTAGGAATATCGCGTTGACCGTCGGAAAGATCCTGTCATGACGTACTTTTTTTGTTTTCATGCAAGTCTCCCCCTTTCAGATCAGCGTGCTCTCATTGAGCTTTTTCGCGACGGTATTGGCTGCAAACAAAAGAATAATAGCGACAATGCTCTTGAACATGCCGGCAGCCGTGGCAACTCCGTACTGCTGTTTCGAGATGCCGTATTTCAGGACGAAAATATCAATCGTCTGGGATCTGTCCATGACCAGCGAAGACCCGAGCAGGTACTGTATTTCAAATCCTGCCTCCATCAGGTGTCCGATGTTCATAATCAGGAGGATTACGAACGTGGATTTAATGCCCGGAAGCGTGATATACCGTATTTTGTTGAACCGTCCCGCTCCGTCGATGGCCGCGGCCTCATAAAGGCTGGGATCGATGGCCGTCATTGCAGCTATGTAGATGATCGTGTTCCAGCCCACTTCCTTCCAGACATTGATGAATCCCACCAGCCACCAGAAATACTTGCTCTCACCCAGGAAAAACAGAGGCTGTTTGATGATTCCCAGATTCATAAGCAGAGCGTTGATCGGACCGTTGCTCGCAAAAATGTTCTGCGCCATTCCGACGACGATGACCATACTGAGGAAATGCGGCAGATACGTTACCGTCTGTACGGTCCGCTTAAATAAGGTATTCATAACCTCATTCAAAAGAATCGCAAGGACGATAGCGGCGATTGTGCCGAGCACCAGATTGATGACGCTCATCGCAAGCGTATTTCTCACGCTGTTAAGAAAGTCGGCGCGTCCGAAAAGCCACTGGAAGTTTTTGAGTCCTACAAATTTGCTGCCGGTTATGCCGAGCTTCGGCTTGTAATCCTGAAATGCCGTGATCCAGCCCCACATCGGCCCGTAATTAAATATCAGAACATAGATCAGCATCGGCAGGGACATGATCAGCAGCTGCCACTGCTTTCCCAGTTTTCCGAAGAAGCCTTTCTTTCGACTCCGCGTGCGGTCAGTGGAATGATTATCCATGGATTTACCCCTCCGTCCGGAAAGGTAGTGTCAAGTTCACCACCTGTTTATAGTTCAAAAACCTTGATTTTACGGGAGATTCAAATAAAAAGAGCATTGACCTCCCTTTT
>CADBRO010000007.1 GCA_902797075.1 uncultured Lachnospiraceae bacterium | reverse complement strand
TTTTGCCTCTGATTCTCTGACAAGATGATAGACGAAATACGGAGTCACCGTGATGACCGCAAGATACACGAGCACGAAAGAAATCATCGTCGCAATCAGGATTTTTGTCGATAGCTTCTGTCTCCCCATAAATCTCCTTTATCCGCGGTTTCTTCTGTATTCGTTCGGAGTAAGTCCGGTCAGCTGTTTGAAAATTCTGCTGAAATACTGGCTGGAGGCGAACCCTGTTCTGTCGGCTACCTCGTAGATCATATATTTATCATCATTAAGGAGCTCCTTGGCGTGCTCCACACGGACGCGGCTGATATAGTCGCTGACGCCGCTTCCCACCTCCTCCTTAAACCGCGTTGAAAGCCAGGAAGCACTGATTCCCGCATTTTTCGCGATACTGTTCGAAGAGAGATTTTCGTCCGAGTAATTCTCTTCGATGTACGCAATCGCCGCCTCGATGGACCGTGAAATCTCCCGCTTTGTGTCCCTGTCAAAAAGGGTGAGAACTTCATCGAATTTGAAACGGACAAACCGGATCATTCCTTCGGGGGAAGTCAGGTCATAATTCCCGCAGGACTCCGCCAGAGCAAAGGGCCTCCGCTCCTTGCGGCAGAAGTCCTCCAGCTCATGAAGGGCGATAAAGATCTCCTTGGTGTACCAGAGATAACCTATCACGTCATCCTGTTCCACCGCAATCATCAGTGCCTCGAGGAGACGCTCGCACTGATCCCGGTTCCCGTCCTCCAGATCCTTCTCGATCTTTCCGGCCGTCAGATTTTCACCGGGAAAGTCAGAACTGATATCAGGCGCAGTCCCGAATTCCGCGATCTGGGCCTTGCGCTTCGTGTAAAAACGGTTGTCTTCTTTTCTCCGTTTCTCCCAGAACTGCCGGAACTGGCGCACCGAACAGCCTTTCGGATAGAACACGACGTTATACGCGGTGCATTTTTCATCATTAATCTTTTCAAAGACTGCGCACGCCAGGGAATACACTTTCTCGTAGATCTCATTTTCCGAGACCGTGCTGACCGTAAGATCCAGCACACAGAGTTCCTCGGTTGTATTCAGAGGAAATACGGCAGCCGGACTTATGCCTGACCGGAAACTCTCCGTCCGGAGAGCATTTACAATTGCTGTCTCGTCGACATAGTTTTCCTCATTGACGTCCGGAATAAACTGCTCGACGAAGGAAGGCGCTTTCCTTCTTGAGACGATCAGGTAACAGTACTTCTTGTGAAGCCTGACATACTCCTTTTCCCCGAGAAGATCCCTGTAATAGCGCTCCTCATGGCGTCCCGCAAACAGTTCCTTGAAAATGGCGGACTCGGTATATTCCTTTTTCTGCTTTTCCTTCTCAATCTTCTCCTTTATCCGGAGAACCTTTGAGAGAAACTGTTCCTCGGTCAGATCGCTTTTCAGCATGTAGTCGTCGATTCCAAGCGCAATCGCCTCCTGGACATACTCAAAATTCCGGTAGCCGGAGAGAAACAGAATATGGGTTCCCGGATCGATCTCCTTGACAGCGGCTGAAAAATCTATGCCGTCCATTCCGTACATCCGCACATCGCTGATCACAAGCTCGGGATGCGTCTTACGGAACAGCTTGAGAGCCTGTCCCGCGTCGGTCAGTGCGCCAACGATTTCGAAGCCGTAAAGCTCCCAGCTGATAATATTTTCCAGATACTCAAGAGCCAGTTTTTCGTCATCTACGAGAAGGACCCTGATCATTTCCAAATACTCCTCAAAAAGAATCGTTTAATATAATTATAGCACCTGTCATGCAGATATAAGAAACGCCCGCACCGGCAGCCGCGTATCGCGGCATCGGTGCGGACGCTGTACGATGATTATCATGCATTACGCAGCTGTCTTCATCAGTTCCGCTTTTTCTTTCCTTGCGCGGAGCGCATCAAGTACACGATCATTGTTGTACGTATAGATCATGATGATGAGAAGGAAAACGCCGGAAGCAGTATCCTGCAGAGAGGATGAAAGACCCATGTTCATAAGTCCGCTGGTCAGCATATTAAGAACAAAGTTTCCGATAAACATACCGATAACCAGGTTGCAGTACCTCTCAAGCGCAAGACCTACATAAATACCGAGCAGACAGTTGAAGATAATGTTCGTGCTTGACATGTACATCGGCGTATCGATCGATCCCTGAATGGAGATGCGGAGCATCGCAGCGACACCCAGGAACACAGCGGATACGACGTAGCACATGAATGCGGTTCTCTTCGTATTTACGCCGCCCGCCTTGGCAATCTGCTGAGAGCTGGCGCAGGCGCGTACATTGTAACCGAATTTCGTCCGGTTAAATATGAAGTAGAAAATGACCGCCATGATCGCGAACACGATCACACACCAGGGGAAGCGTCCGAGTGTTGTGTACTCACCGCTGATCGCCGTCACCCACGAGATACTGGTCAGGTTGGACAGCGTCTCATAAATCATGCAGATACCGAGCGCCGTAACAATCGCCGGAACTCTCATGAGCATATACGCGATTCCCGAGATCACGCCGAGAACAATCCCGGTTCCGATTACGAGAAGGACAAACGGCACAAGTCCGATATCGTGAACGTAGACGACCTTGGCTCCGAACATGCTGGCGAGCATGACAACCGCGCCGGCACTTAAGTCCATACGGTTATTGAGAACGTTGCAGCACATCGCGTAGGAAATGAGCGTCGGAACCAGCGTCTGCTTGAAATTCATCAGAATTCCCGCCGGCTTTCCGAATTTTCCGCCCGAAAGTACCGCAAAAAGTACATATACGAGTACCGGAAGCATGATCACTACAAGCGCGTTCTTAGCTTTTGATGATGCAGTATTCATGGTAGTTCCCCTGTCTTATTTCATTGCCCCGGCAGGCTTTTTGCCTGCCGGAACCGATACCTGTTAGGATCAGATATTACTTATGCAGCGTGTCTTGCC
>CADBRO010000006.1 GCA_902797075.1 uncultured Lachnospiraceae bacterium | reverse complement strand
TGTAGTTCAGGAAACGGCTCATGTACCACATTGCCTTCGGGAAAGAAGCGATCTTGCCTTCCATAACGTTCTTGAAACCAGCCTCAAGGTCTACATGGCCGTCTGTGGAGATCATTGCGATGCCGTCTGCCAGCCACTGCTGCTGCATGGTCATCATCTTCTTAACGGACTCAAGCTCAACATTCACTTCGCCGTCCAGGCCGCCGGTCCAGTCTTCACCGTACTCAGCCATAGCAATCCACATCCAGTCAACGCCGCCTGTATCAACAGATGTCAGATAAACTTCACCGTTGGAAGCTTCTTTAAGCTGCTCGCCGAGTGCTGTGTAGTCATCCCATGTCTTGACTGACTTATAGTCAAGGCCATAGCTCTCAAGAAGTTCAGCATTCCAGTACATAACAGAAGCGCCTACGTGAGTCGGAACGCCGATGCGTGTGCCGTCAGCCTTGGAATAAACATCGAGACGGGACTGAACAACATCCGCTTCGTACGGAGCAAGAGCTTCATTCAGGGAATAGAGCGGTGTGTCATCGCCTGTGTAGTTCGGGAACTGTCCGATTTCGACGTCGCACATATCCGGAGCGCCGCTGCCGGCCTGAAGGGACATCATCAGCTTGTTGTGCATGTCAGAATACGGATAAGTACTGAACGTAACATTGAGCTGTCTGTCCGGATTCTGCTCGTTCCACTTCTCTACCATCTTTCCGTAGAACTCATTGTGAGCATCCACGAAAGACCACATTTCAAAATGCGTTCCGTCTTCCGGTCCGACTGTCGTTACCGCTTCCGCCTCGCCTTCAGCTGCATCGTCAGCCATGACTGCTGTCGGAACGGACGCGACGAGCGCTGCCGCCAGAAGTATACTGAGCCACTTTTTCATCATTACCTCATTCCTCCTTATTTGATTTTGCCCGGAACGGTTCTTTCTGCCGTCTCCGGATTATCGGTTGAGTTTACTATATAATGCCCGTGCCTCTCCCGTCAAGCCTTATATCTAAATTAATTTATATTTTTCTTAAATATAATTTTATAATAGGTCTAATTGCACAATTTTGTTGCTATAATATTGTCCAACTTGCACATATATACATTTTCGTTTTAATTTTATCTAAATTTATTCTTTTATATTTAAGCTAATTGTGCTACTATGTTTTCATTCCGGATCATGGTATATTGTGCTACTATATTCTCATTCCAGATCGGTGCACAGTGAATAATCAAACAAAAACAACTAAGAGGGGACTCCTATGCGGTACATCAGAAACCCGGAAGAGCAGCTGGAGGTGTTCAGCGCTCTCGGCTCGGAAATCCGTGTGCAGATTCTAAAACTTCTGACACAGAAGGGCCGAATGAGCATGAATGACCTCGCGTCGGCGCTCGGTGTGACAAACGGCGCTCTCACGCCCCATGTCCGAAAGCTTGAATCCTGCAATCTGGTCAGGATCAACACGGACCTTCAGGGGCATGGAAATCTCAAGATCTGCGAACCGAATATCGATAAAATATTGTTTGACTTCTCGCGGCACGGCAGTTCGCAGAATGAATTCCGCTCCCATCTAAGAGTCGGGCAGTATTCCCGGTGCCTGATTTATCCCACCTGTGGTCTGTCCACCTCCGAGGAAATCCTGGGGGAAGTCGACGACGCGAGATATTTCACTCATCCGAGACGCTTCGAAGCCGATATTCTCTGGTTCACCAAGGGGTATGTTGAATACCTGATCCCCTGCGTGATTCCAAAAGACGCCTCCATCACACAGATCAGCATTTCCGCCGAGCTGAGTTCCGAAGCGCCGGGAAGCAATGCGCAGTGGCCGTCGGACATCCATTTTTACCTGAACGACATACCCATCGGCATGTGGACAAGCCCGGGCGACTTTGCGGACGTGCAGGGGCTCTTCACCCCCTCCTGGTGGTTTTCCAACTGGAACCAGTACGGGCTGCTGAAAACGCTGTCCATCCGTCCGGACGGAACCTATATGGACCAGGAGAAGATCTCCGATATTTCCATCAATCAGCTGCAGCTGAATCCGAGAACGCCGATGTATTTCCGGATGGCAGTCCCCGACACCGCAAGGCATATCGGAGGCCTCACCATCTTCGGACGCGATTTCGGTAACTACAATCAGGATATTGATTTCAGGATTTCCTACGATACAGAAAAGTAAACACACAAATAAAGCACGGGTCAAAGCGGCAGACGCCGCCTGGAACCCGTGCTTTTAATTTACCTTTTATTCTGTTGTCAAACCGCCTGCCCGGCGGGCACGCAGCCCCTGCGGCAGAGCATCCGCACACGCGCCGCGGGTTCGCCGTTTGCCCTCAATCAGTCGTAGGAGAAGACCGGCGCTCCGTCCTCGCCCCACTTCACTTCCATCAGCATGGCGTGACGGTTCGGGTTATACAGCGGATCGCCGACGATCTCCGTCTCGGTGCGCGCGTGATATACCATAATATCCCGTCCTTCTTCGTCCACCGTAAAGCAGTTGTGCCCCGGACCGTAGATTTTTCTCGACGGGTCAGAGCGCAGCACCGGATACCTGCTCTTTTTCCAGGACTCCGGATCCAGAAGATCCGCGTTTTCATCCGCGGTCAGAAGCCCTACGCAGTAATCGATACCGGTCTCGCTCGCGGAATAGGTAATATAGATTTTGCCGTTCCGCTTAATCGCGAACGGGCCTTCATTTACCCAGAAGCCGATGCGTTCCCAGTCGTAGCAGGGCGTCGCGAGAAGCACCTGTGCCGTCGCGAGCTTCCACGGGCTCTCCATTTTCGCGATATAAAGATTGGAGATTTTCTTTCCGACGCTCACCTTTTCAGCCCATACGAAATAGCGCTCTCCGCCATTTTCAAAAACCGTCGCGTCAAGAGAAAAGTCCGTGAATGAAAATGCATCGTTATCCGCTCTCTGCATCATTCCCTTTTCGATCCAGGGACCCTGAAGCGGATCCTCTCCCTGACATTCGAGAACATAGGGACGCAGCGCCCAGATATCATCCTTGTCGCTTCCGGCGAAATAAACGTACCATTTTCCATCAAGGAAATGAAGTTCCGGCGCCCAGATGTGGAAGCTCATGATTCCGCTTTCATGTTTGTTCCAGATCCGCACCTCCGGCGCTTCCCGAAGACCGTCCAGAGTGTCTGCTCTCCTGAGCGCGATCCCGTCATATTCCGGGAGCGACGCGGTAAAATAATACTTCCCGTCAGTGTGGCGGCAGACATAGGGATCCGCCCGCTGTAAAATCCACGGTTCGTTAAATCTCAAACTGTTATCCATCTGCACCTTCCTCCGGCATATAGTGCACTCTTACATGTATGTTCTGTTTATAATTTCCGAATCCGCCGCCGTATATAGCGAATCCCCCGTTATGTCCGTCGAGCGGCCGCGCCTCAAAGCGGAGCCTGATGTCGCCGGCCTCATCGATAAATTCCGACTGCGGCAGTCCTTCCGAAATCTTCGCGCCGTCGAGGAAGACTCCCATCTCGTTGAGCACCAGCATCTTGAGGAATCCCCTCTGGCGCTCCGGACGGTTCCACCAGAGCGGCGTGTAGATTCCATGCGCGTTGTCCGGGGAAAGCACGGACAGCCAGCTGCCGAGCTTTCGTCCGTTCAGGTAGAAGACAACATCCGACTGGGAATCATCGACCATGCCGTGATCCGCCGAGGATATTTCGAAATCGATCGTCATCTGCACAATCCGCTGATGCGCGGGAAGCAGATTCGGAATGCGGTACTCGATGTATCCGTCGTGGAACCAGAGCATTTCTGCGCCGATTCGCTCTGAAAATGCAAAGCTCCTCGGATCATCCTCCGTTCCGATCAGCCCGTCCGCCCCGGCAAGACCGCAGGGCTGCTTCACCTGATAATCACTGTAATACCCGATATCCGTCTGAGTTTCATAGATTTTGAAATTACTTCTTACTTCCTCTTCCGGATTCGCGTTAAACAGCAGCTGATCCACAAGAAGGGAACAGATTTTCTGCGTACCCTTTCCGCTGTGAGAGGCTGTCACCGACACAATTCCCGCTTCCTCAAGCTTTTTTACATGCGCCGTAACAGCACCGTTTGTAAGACCGAGAGCGGATGCCAGTTCATTCATGTTCATCCGCTCGTTCTCCGCGAGAAGCTGTACGATCCGCATACGGACGTCAGAGCCGAGCGCATGGAAAACCTCAAGTCCGCTGTCGAAACCATTTACCTGACGCATCCCGTAGTCCCCCTCTTTTTTCCGCAAGTGTTAAACGGATTATATCCGCAGCTCTGATTCCGGTCAATAGATTATTCCGCAGCTTATGAATCAGTCGCGGATGAGATTTTCCAGCGTCTCATACAGCGCCTCCGGCTGAACCGGCTTGCTCAGATGCGCGTTGAGCCCTGCCTGAAGGCTTCTCTGTACATCTTCATCAAATGCGTTGGCCGTGAGCGCGATGATCGGTATCTCCTTCGCGTCGCTTCTGTCCATAGCCCGGATTGCCTTCGTCGCCTCGAGGCCGTCCATCTCCGGCATCCGCATATCCATAAGAACCGCGTCGTAATAACCCGTCTCATGCTCCGCGAATTTTTCCACGGCGATCCTGCCGTTTTCAGCGAGATCCGCCTCCATTTCCCGCATGCCGAGAACCATTATCATGATCTCGGCATTGACCTTGACGTCCTCCGCGAGCAGAATCCGCCTGCCCTTGAGATCCGCCTTGCGGCTCTCCTTTTCAAGCTCTCCGCTCTTCCGCTTCATGGCCGACCGGAACTCATCCAGCACAGAAGCGGCAAACAAAGGCTTCTGGATAAAGCTGTCGACGCCGGCCTCCATAGCTTCCGAAAGGACGTCGTCCCAGCGGTATGCTGTCAGAATTATGACGGTCGACTCGTGTCCGCTCATCTGCCGGATCTGCCGTGTCAGTTCTATGCCGTCCATGCCCGGCATCTTCCAGTCCGCAAGAATCAGATCATACGGCTTCATCCTTGCGCGGCGGAGATTGATCATCTCAAGGGCTTCCTCTCCGCCAGATGCTGTCTCGGATGAAATGCCGGCCTTTCCGAGCACAATCTTCGCATGCTCACAGGCGGTCGGATCGTCGTCAACGACCAGTACAGCCAGCTCGTCCGGACGGATCTCCTCCTCACCTTCGTTTCCGCTTACCCTCTGTGAATCCGTAAGCGTCACAACGACGGTAAATGTCGTGCCTTTTCCCTTCTCGCTTTCAACCTCAATCGTGCCGTTCATCATTTCGACGAGATTTTTGGTAATGGCCAGGCCAAGCCCGGAGCTTCCGTACCGGTTGGTATTTGAGGAATCCTCCTGCGCGAACGTATCATAAAGATGCGGAAGGAAATCAGGGCTCATGCCGATGCCGGTATCCTCTATCTCAAAGCAGAGCGCGGTTTTTCCTTCGAATTTCGCCTTCTGCGACACGCGGAACTCGACCTTTCCGCCTTCCGGGGTAAACTTGACCGCATTTCCGAGAATATTGATCAGAATCTGGCGGAGCTTCATGTTGTCGCCGATGTAATAGTGATCTGTCTCTCCCTCGATGCGGCACTGATAGTCAATTCCCTTGTCCTGGCACTGCCCGCTGAACATAATATTGATTGCCTCAATCAGCTTCGCGAAGGAAAACTCCTCGTTCTTCAGCGTCATCCGCCCGGATTCGATCCTCGACATGTCGAGAATATCGTTGATCAGGCCGAGAAGATGCTCAGCGGAGCTCCCGATCTTTTCAAGATACCCGCGGATCCTGGGTGTCGCCTCCGGATCGTTCAGTGCTATATTGTCAAGGCCGATGATGGCGTTCATAGGAGTCCGGATTTCATGGCTCATGCTGGAAAGGAACGCGGTCTTGGCCTTATTCGCGAACTCGGCGTCCGTCAGCGCATTTGCAAGCGCCTGCTGCTGTGCCATCGTATCCCGCATCTCCGCGTCGATGATGGTAAAGCCGATTCCGATTGCATGGACCTGCGTCCCGGCGTGCTCTCCGAAGCTCCGGACGCCGGAGGCGCGGATCATCTCATAGTATTTCTTTCCGCTTCGTTCCGCCAGATAGCGGTACGCGAGAATCTTTTCTTCCTCGAGTCCCTTAATAATGTTTTCAGGGGCGATAAACTGAAGGAATCCGTCCCGGTATTCTTCCGTCACATGCTCATTCCCGTACCTGGCAAAGCGCTCATAATACGGGAAATGCGCCCCTTCCTCGATCCGCTCCGGATCATCCGGATCCGAGCGGATACAGACCGCCTCGTTGCCGTCAAGCTCAACGTAATACACACTGCGGTAATCCGACGCCATGGCAGTGATCATGTTGTCCTGCTGCGACCGGATTTTTTCTTCCTCAAGGAGTTTTTCCTGAAGCGCGATGCGATGCTCCATTTCTTCCTGTTTTACACGGTTTTCGGCCTCCTGCGTCTCATGCATAAGGCGCATCTGGGCGTTCTTCCTGCTCTGGCTGATAATAAATAAAAACATCAGGAGGAGCGCCAGAATCGTAAGCAGAGACTGGATAACGCTTCTTAGAACGATTCCTCTGGAAACCGAACTGATTTTTTCACTGATCACGCTCTCCCGGATAAGATAGGTAAGCCGCCAGTCCGTGCCTTTTACCGGAACATAACTCAGCGTTTCGCGGATGCCGTTGTAATCAAATGAGACCCCGCCGCTTTTACCCTCAATGAATTCTTCGCAGAACTTTTCATAGGAATCCCCTTTCTCAAACACTGCAGTTTCAAGAGCGGTCAAAAGATTATCCTCTACCGCCAGTCCGCCGAGGACCGTATTGCTTAAGGCGATACCGTCCTTTGTATAGATGTTGCAGAACGTCGCTTCTTCACTCGTCGAGCCGATCGAAGCTCCTGCAAGCATTTCCTTCATGTCGATTTCCATGAAGGCAGCCTTGAAGGTCACATCCCCGAACGCAAGGTCCACCGGCACCGCGATGTCCACCTTTTTATCCTGACTATACAGGTCCAGTACTGAGATGACCGGCTCTGTGATCGTTCTGTAGTCGAAGCCATATGCGTCGATATCGTGCCGCAGTCCCAGCGCCGTATAGATCAAGCCTTCCGTATCAATAAACGCAAATTTCTCCAGTTCGAAAAGCTGTTTCATTCGCGCCTGATAGGACTGCAGATGCTCCGCGTCGCTCAAATCGTTCTCGTCCATAAGGCTTACAGCAGCCTGCAGCTCCCGGATCCGGTTTGCGAGATTCTCCTCAACAACCTGCTCGCGTCTGCCCGCAAGCTCATCCATGTAAAGGAGACTGACTGTACGGACAGCCGTTTCCGTGCTGCGCTTCGCGTTCCGGCCCATGACAACGGTCCCCGCGACGAGAATTATAAGCACGATAACGCTTCCTATAATCGCAATTTTTGTCGTTTTGTTCCTGAAGTTACCGGTATTCACCGCCGCACCTCCGGTTTATATAGATTTACCTGTGGATAAACCTTCTGATTTTGATCATAACACGCTCCGTCAGGGAATTCCAGTCAATAAGGGCAAGCTCGCGAAAGGCGCAGCGCAGTCAAGTGGTAAACCGCAGGATGTGACTGTAGACAGGCAATTTAAAAGCGTGTAAGGTGAACTTAGGAAGAAGCAGAGCGTGGTTGGCCATGCTGCAATGAAAATTCTTGTTTCTCGCATGGCGCTTTGGCCATGCTACAATGCTAATTCTTGATTCTCGCATGGTCTGCTCGCCATGCTACATTGATAATTCTTGGTTCTCGCATGGCGGATTCGTCATGCTACAATTTAAATTCTTGTTTCTCGCATGGTGCTTTGGCCATGCTACATTGATAATTCTTGTTTCTCGCATGGTCTGTTCGCCATGCTACATTGATAATTCTTGTTTCTCGCATGGCGGATTCGTCATGCTACAATTTAAATTCTTGTTTCTCGCATGGCGGATTCGTCATGCTACATTGATAATTCTTGTTTCTCGCATGGCGGATTCGTCATGCTACATTGATAATTCTTGTTTCTCGCATGGTCTGTTCGCCATGCTATAATGCAAAATCTTGTTTCTCGCATGGCGGATTCGTCATGCTACATTGATAATTCTTGTTTCTCGCATGGCGGATCTGCCATGCTACATTTTAAAATCTTGATTCTCGCATGGCCTACACGCCATGCTACAATTGAAAATCTTATTTCTCGCATGGCACATCCTGCCATGCCTCAGTTTAGAATCCTGGAAATTCAAAGAAAAAGGACGAAAGCACAGGTAATGATATGGAACAATGGAGTTTAAACGGCATCTGGAGCATGAGCGGATTTGCGGACCACGATATCACGGGCA
>CADBRO010000005.1 GCA_902797075.1 uncultured Lachnospiraceae bacterium | reverse complement strand
TAAAGGCCAACCAAACAGAGCACATCTTAAACATATCTGTAGGGCACTTCTCTCATCTCTTCCAACTGACAACTGCTTAACGCTATCGTTCACAGTGATTTCACTTTCATCCATATGAGTTCGGGATTATAATAGTGTAATCCGGCACGGAGATGAGATCCGTGCGGCATATGCGCATTGTGCGCGAAGAGATATACAGCAGGAGGATTGGTCCAATGAGCAAGAGAAGATTGTCAGTTATTTTCGCCGCCGGTCTTGCGGCAGCAGCGATCACGGCAGCGCCTGTTTTTGCAGCTGAGTCGGATGTATCCGGCGCGGAAGCTGAGGCAGTGTCCCAGGCGGAAGGCGCAGAGAGCGTCGCGGAAGAAGCGGAGATGGTCCGTCCGGAGTACCGCGGACTGGATTTTGTGACCCTCGGCGAATACAAGGGGCTCACCGTTGAGGTGGATCCGATTGATATTACCGAAGAGGACATTGACGCGAGAATCGAGTCGGAAATCCGCTCGAATGACGCCGGCAGCGAAGAACTGACAGAGGGAACCGTCACCGAAGGAGATGTGGCGAATATCGATTTTGAAGGAAAGAAAGACGGCGTCGCATTTGACGGCGGCAAGGGCGAAGGCTATGACCTGGAGATTGGATCCGGTACCTTTATCCCCGGATTTGAAGAAGGCCTTGTCGGGGTATCCGTCGGCGATACGGTCGATATCGACGTGACATTCCCGGAGAATTACGGCAATGCGGATCTTGCGGGACAGCCGTGCGTTTTCACGGTAACGGTTAACTCCATCCGGAGATATAAGGAACTGAATGATGAACTTGCTTCCGCTCTTTCCGAAGACGAAGCGGCTACAGTCGCTGATTACCGCGAGTGGATCAAGGGCATGCTCGCAGAGGAAGCGCTGACGGCGCGCGCCGACATGGCGAAGACTGACCTCCTTCAGATGGCTGCCGAAAACACGACGGTTAATGAGTATCCTGAGGACCTGGTAGAATACACAAAGAATGACGTGCAGTCCTACTTCGAATCCTATGCTTCCATGTACGGCGTGGATCTGGACACTTTCCTCCAGGCTATGCTCGGCATGACGGAAGAAGAGTTCCCGGAAAAAGTAGAGGAACTTGCGAAAGAGAACATCAGAGGAGAATTCGCGATCGACGCGATCGCCGAGACGGAAAGCCTTCTTCCTGAGGGCGAAGAGCTTACGGCTGCTTACGATGATCTTGCGATGCGGTACGGATACGGCACAGGCGAGCAGCTGATCGCCGTCGCAGGGGAATATTCCGTACATTACGCACTCGAGCAGGAACGTGTCAGGGATTTCCTCTATGAAAATGCGAACATCGTTGAGCGCGCACCGGAAGCGGCTGATTCGATGGCGGAGTCCGCAGTGACGGCAGTAGAAGAGATCGCTGAAGTCGAATCCGCTGCAGAAGCGTTATCGGATGCGGAATCCATCGCTTCCTGAAGATGATCCGGGCTGTTTAAGCGCAGAAGGGACTCGTCTGCATACAGCGAAGCTGTAAGCGGATGCAAATCTTATGAGATATAAACGTTTATATATATCAGGCGTCTGTTTTGTTGGACAGGCGCCTGATGTTTTTTGATATTATGGAAATGTGCACAAAAAATGGCACAATAATCTGTTAAAACAGACGAAAATGATAGCTCGGGACCGAAAAACATTGAATATTTATATAAACGTTTTTATAATCTGTTTATGCGGTGATTGGATCCGCAGTGTCATTATCAAAGGATCAAAAAGGAGGTTCTTAAGACATGAAGAAATTTTTAGTTGGTCTCACAGCGGCAGCTCTTGTTGGTTGTATGGCAGCAGCTCCGGTTATGGCGGATGACGCTCTTCTTCCGGGTGGAGACAGCAAGATTCTTTACTGCATCACTCCGTCGACATCCAATCCGTTCTTCGGAACAGAACAGGTTATCGCTGAAAAAATCGGAACAGAACTCGGCTACGAAGTAAAGTGCTTCTCACATGATGACGACGCTGCAGCTCAGCTCGAACTCTTCGAAGCAGCTATCACGGACAAGGCAGCAGCCATCATCTGCGACAACGCAGGCGCTGACGCTTCCATCGAAGCAATCCAGAAGGCATATGACGCAGGAATCCCGACATTCCTGATCGACCGTGAAATCAACCAGACAGGTCTTGCAGTTTCCCAGATCGTCGCTGACAATGCTCAGGGCGCTGCGGCAATCGCTGAAGTTTGGGTTGAGGCCATGAACTATGAAGGCAAATACGCGGAGCTCCTCGGCCTTGAGTCCGATACGAACTGCCACGTACGTTCCGATAACTATCATGCGGTTATCGATGAGTATCCGGACCTTGAGATGGTTGCTCAGCAGTCCGCAAACTGGGACCAGACGGAAGCTTATGAAAAGACAGAAGCTATCCTTCAGGCTAACCCGGAAATCACCGGCATCATCTGCGGCAACGACACCATGGCTTGCGGCGCTGTTCAGGCATGCATCGATGCAGGACGCGACGACATCAAGATCATCGGCCTTGACGGTTCTGATGACGCTGGCAACTACATCAAGTCCGGCGACATGGTCGGTACAGCTCTTCAGCAGATCGCTCTGATCACTGAGACAGCTGTAAGGGAAGCAGACGCTTATCTTAACGGCACAGCTCCGGAAGAAGAAAAGCAGCTTATCCCCTGCATCGCTATCACAGCAGACAACGTTGCTAACCTTTCCCAGTTCGTATATTCCGAAGAAAGCGGAGCAGCTGTTGAATCTGTTGAGGAAGCAGCTGTTGAATCTGTTGAGGAAGCAGCGTAACATATCAGTTTAAACCTTGAATATCACCGGTTTTTGCCGGATCTGATTGGAAAAGGGCGGCGTTTTCGCCGCCCTTTTATCGAAAGGTGAGTCATGAGGCATGACTCCCTCACTCATACGAGATCAAAAGGGGGTCATACCCCGTGACTCACAAAAATGAAAGGACGAAGGAGAAATGAAGAAAAGACTTGTATCTGTAATGACTGCAGTATGCCTTGCCTTCACGCTCACAGGATGTGTGAAGATTATCGATAAGGGCACGGAAGGCGAGTATACAGGCGAGGTGGCGTTCGATGCGGCCGCTGACTCAAGCAGCGACTGGGGACAGATTTCTGCGGAAATCGAAGAAAAGGCAGCGGAGATTTCCGAAGTGATGGGCAGCGGAATCGGAAGTGAAGCTGTGGCTGTCAAGGGAACGGCAACCGTCACGGAATATATCGAGAAGGGACCGAAGCACATCCTGGCAATCACGCCGGACGGCTATGACGGCTCCGAGACATTTATGCTTCAGATCGGTTCGGTCTATTCAGGAACCTCGCTCCGCGATATTCAGACCCTTAAGATTTTTGAGAACTTCACAAATCAGACGGAGTGGTCCCAGTACGCGAAGGCCCTTAATGCGGAAATGCACGCGCAGGTCGTGGAGCCGCTCGGCCTTGATGACAGCGCTGTTGGCAAGAAAGTGACATTCACCGGAGCTGCGACGCAGTCGGGCAGCGAAGTTACGATTACGCCGTCGTCTCTGACAGTCGAGTAAGGAGGAAATAGGATGTTTGATGATCCGAATGTTGTTCTCCATTGTGAAAAAATAGATAAGATTTATCCCGGCACAAAGGCTCTTGACCAGGTTTCATTTGATCTTCTGAAAGGTAAGGTCAACGTCCTGATCGGAGAGAACGGCGCGGGAAAATCGACGCTGATGAAGATGATCGCCGGCATCGAGCAGCCGTCCGCAGGAAAGATGTATATGGACGGCCAGGAGGTTTATTTCAAGGATACAAATGCCGCCCGGGCAAAGGGTATCGGCATCATCCATCAGGAACTGAGCCTCTTCCCGAACATGACGGTGTACCAGAACATTTTCATCGGTCATGAGAAGAAAAACGGCCTGTTTTTAAATGATAAGGAGCACCGGAGAGGCGCAGACGTCATCCTGAAGCGTCTTGAGCATGAGATCCCCGCGGATACCATGGTCGGCGATCTCCGTGTCGGCCAGCAGCAGATGGTCGAGATCGCGCGGAACCTGATTCAGGACGATCTCCGCGTGCTGATCATGGACGAGCCCACTTCGTCGCTTTCCGCGGCTGAGGTCAAG
>CADBRO010000004.1 GCA_902797075.1 uncultured Lachnospiraceae bacterium | reverse complement strand
GTTCCTTCAGGATTGTACGCGCAGTCGCAAATTCTTTTTCCGGCCGCGTTCCGTCCGTAGACCACTGCGATATGCGTAGTTCCCCGAAAAATCACCGGTTCGTGCCCGTAAGGAACTTTAAAGCTTTTGTGTCTTGCGCCATCCGCTTCAATCAGCGTGATATCAGCGCAAGGTACCAGGCTTATAAGGATATCGTCTCCGGGACCTGTGATTTTTTCCGGATTTTCGGAATCCACGCGTCCGGCAAAAGCATATCCGTCAAGAAGAAGCGCTTTTTTAATCTCCGGCACGCCTGTCAGCAGATTGCCTTCATTCATCATGTGGGTTGTCGTCGTAACAAGAACCTTTAAGCCTTTCGACAGATAGAAATCGCGGAGCTCGTGGATGAGACCGGTTTTACCTCCGGCCCCGCACACGGAAAGAACGCTCTTTCCCGGCAAATCGTAAAGGAAGCTCTCATTCTGCGTTCTCATCCCGAATCTCCCTGACCGCTCTGCAGATATAAGCGGCCTGTTCCTCCGTGCTGCCGTTTGAAAATGAAACCCTGACTGCGCCGCCCCGCCCGATTCCAAGCGCCTCCGCATGAAGCGGCGCGCCGCAGATTCCGCACGCGGTATAAATCCCGAAGCGTCTAAGAAGCGTCCCCCGGAGCATCTCCGGGCTTATGCCATCCAGCGTAAACGCGGTGATCGGCGCTCTCCTGTAATCTTCATAGTTTCCGTAAAGACGCACTCCCGGAATCGCGGAAACGCCCTCGTAAAACTGCCGCGCAAGAGACAGGGCATGCTTTCTTACCGTATCGGCCCCTGCCAGTCTCAGATACATAAGCGCAGCCGAAAAGCCGGCGAGGGCCGCCGGGTCGTCAAAGTAATAATCCTCATTCTCCGGATCCGGAATCTCGGGCACACTCACTCTGTGTCCCTTTGAGATTTTTTCCCTGATCTGATCCGGATCGCCGAGGATCAGAGCCCCGATCCCCCTGGGACCCGGAATCTGCTTATAGCCGGAAAAACAGACCGCGTCTGCGCCGGCTTCCGTGATGTCCGCGTTAAAAAGCCCGGCCGTCTGAGACGCGTCGATCACAAAAAAAGCCCCGATCTCCCTGGCAATGTCCGAAATCATTCGAAGATCCGTAAGGTCGCCGGTGAGCGGAGACGCATGTGTACATATGATAAGCCCCGGCCGTTTTCGAAGAGCAGCCGCACGGAACGAATCATAGTCCGGTTTATGATCCGGCGCCAGCTCCGCACAGGAAAAACCGGTAACGGTTTTCCATCCGGTTCTTGAGCGGAAGTAATAATTCCTCGAGAGGCAGTCGGTTTCCTTATTAAGCCTCATAAGAGCGCCGAGCACACTCTCATGCTCCATAACGGTCGTCATGGCCAGGTCTCCGTAGCCCATAAAGGTTCTTACAGCAAGCCGAAGCGCTTCCGCGGCATTTTTTGTAAAAATGACGCCCCGGGACGAGTCGATCCCGAAGGACTCATAGATCAGGCTTCGGGCTTCCGAAGCGATTTTCTTTACATCTTTTCTGTCAGCGGTTCCGTTCCCGAGATAGCGGGCAGCCTGTTTTCTTACGCCCTCCGGGATATATCCGGCTCCGCCTGCCGCGTCAAGATAAGTTATCTCTGTCATAGGCACACACAAGCATAAGCACACTGCCTGCAATGCAGCGCGCTTTGTCAGAAACACTGAAGCAGTTGTCCTTTTCCGATTGTCTCGGATCCACGTCCGCCATTTTCATTCCCTCCGTGACTGCAAAGCCGTCGGGAAGGATTCCGCGTAAGACGCCGGAAAGCTTTGAGGTCACAGGCAGAGCTCCGCCGCCGGATACAATTTCCGCGATCACCTCGTCTTTATCCACGATATCCCCGATCCTGCGGATTCCGCGGACGACGCCGCTGCCGGGTGCATGGATCACCCGTTCCCTGCCGTATCCCCGTATCGTTCCCGGGATTCCGGTATTCGGAAGCGCGGATCCCTCCCGGATCACTCTTCCGAGATTATGCCCCCGCATGGTTTCGATCACGTAATGCACGTCTTTTCCCGCGGTAAACCCGGGACCCAGCGCGATCGTAAGATCCGCCATATGGATCGCGGTACCGATATTTCTCTTTGCCATGACAGCATCGATGAGGACCTGGGGTCCGATCACCGGCAGGCACTCAAGATTTTCGTCACAAAGCATCACTGGATGGGAAGGCGCTGCCAGACGGACCGCTTCTTCCGCATTTTCCGCGAGCACGCAGGTGACGTCCTCGACGGTTTTGCGGCCGAAACGCACAGCCTCACTAAAAGCGGCCTCCCTCCGGATCGCGGAGGGATTGCCGCACTCAGTTGCAATTACCGGATAGCCTGCCTTTGAAAGCAGGAAAATCGTACCGGTCGCCAGGTCTCCGCCGCCGCGCACGACGATCGGACGGTTAATCCTGTGATAGTTATGAGAGCTCATGGATAAAGAGACCGCTCCTTAGTTTTGGTTCAAACCATGTTGATTTCGGCGGCATAATTTCGCCCGCATCCGCGATGGACATGAGATCCTCCATCGTCGTCGGATACATCGCAAACGCAGCTTTTGCCCCGCCGTCGACGAGTCTTTTGAGTTCCGCAAGACCGCGGATACCGCCGACAAATGAAATCCTGCTGTCCGTCCTAGGGTCCGTAATGC
>CADBRO010000003.1 GCA_902797075.1 uncultured Lachnospiraceae bacterium | reverse complement strand
CCCCTGAACAGCACTTCCTCCATAATCGGGCCGACAATTCCCACGACAATCACCTGAACCAGAAGACTCGGCGCGGCGATCATGGCGGCGACCGAATCATATTCCGGGTCGCTGTAGACAAGCAGGCCGACCGCAAGTTCAACAGCTCCGCTCATAAGGACTGCGGAAACAGCCACAGCGGCGGCTTTTTTAATTGAAAAGCTCTCCGGTACGGGGATGCGGAACGCCGAGTAGCCGTAAGCTCTCCGCCTCTCATCATCTTTGATCATGATATACCGGAAAAAAACAAGAAGAACTGCATCCGTAATTCCGGTGATCAGTACGACATGCCGCAGCATTATGCCGGAATCCGCGCTTCTCCCGGTTATATTGTATATTACTGAAATCACCGTTGCAAGCAGTGCGCTGAGAGCCGCGGAAAAAACCAGATCCGCAATGAACGGCCAGATGCATTTCCAGATCCGCGCCGGAACCGGGCCGTCTCCCGGAAGCGCGCTCCCGGTCACACGCAGGTCCCTGACTTCACTGCCGTTTTGCGTGATGCCGGCATAGGGAGGCAGGGCGCTTCCCGTCCTAAACGGAGCCTGCGCCGCCTGCCCAAGAAGCACATTTTCCACCTCTTTCGGCGTATCACAGATACAGTCCGGACCGGAGGCTTCGAGTTCCCCGGTGCTTCCGTATCCGTAAGTCACGGCGATTGAACCCGTTCCGGCCTCCTTCGCCCCGTCCACGTCATAGCGGCGGTCGCCCACGAGAACAACCTCACTCCTTCTTCCTGACATTCCCGTAAGACGCAGCGCCTCTTCAAGAACCTCGGATTTTGCCGTGTGTTTCCCGTCGAGAGTGCTGCCCGCAATGACCGTAAAATAATCTTCAAGTCCGAAATAACGCAAAATGGAGCGGCAGAATGTCTCCGGCTTCGAAGACGCGAGCGCAATGGTAAACCGGTTTTCCGCAAGCGTTTCGAGCAGCTCCCGGATTCCGTCATATACCCGGTTCTCGTAAATCCCCGAAACGGTATAGCGCTCTCTGTAAAGCGCGACCGCGCGGTCTCCGTCCTCCGCGGAAAGACCCGCGTATTCCATAAACATTTCCTTGAGCGGCGGTCCCACAAAGCAGTCCAGCTCATGAAGGTCGGCCGTCTCGATTCCGAATCCTTTCCGGAGCGCATAGTCAACGCATTTGGTGATTCCCTCCCCGGAATCCGTCAGCGTTCCGTCAAGATCAAAAAGTACGGTATTCCACATAATTTACCCGTATGCCCGCCTTTCATTGCTGCGTTTCGCCTTCCGAGAAGAACGCGTCGATTCCGTCCGCGATTCCTTCGGCAATCTTCGTCTGGCCTTCCCTGTCAGCCAGGAAACGGTCTTCCTCGGGATTGCTCATGTATCCCATCTCGATAATTACCACCGGCATCGAAGCCCAGTTGATGCCGGTCATGTCATCGCCTGCTATGAGGCCGAGCGAATTCTGACCGGTCACGCTGACCTGATGCTCAAGCACAAGCCCCGCCAGACGCTGGCTTTCCCCGATCACCTCGGAGGAAAGATATGCATTGGAGTACGTAGGCTGGTAGGCCAGCGCGCCGCTTACCGAGCTGTTGTCCGATCCGTTGCAGTGGAGACGGATAAATACATCGGCGCCGCAGTCAGCCGCCATCACAGCGCGCTCCGCGTTGCTGATATTAACGTCATTGGTCCGCCTCGTCATCACGACCCTGTAGCCTCTGTCCTTAAGAATCCCCTCAAGGATAAGTCCGATTTCGAGATTGATCTCGTATTCGGTGCGTCCGGTCGTCCTTCCCTGGGTTCCGGTCGTAAGCTTGGCCTTCATTTCCTGCGACCCCGGACCGATGGGTTCGGTATCGGTCATGGCGTGATCCTGATGTCCGGGATCAATGCATACCGTGTGTCCCCTGCCCTGCATATGCGCGGCATAGGCCCCCACATTCGGTATGGCGGCGCCGACAATTCCGCCGAGATTCTCCGCCAGGCTTTCCTCTGCCGGAGTCAGTGCTTCCGGCTCGGATACAGGCTCGGCGACTTCTTCCGCCGGAGACGACTCTTCAGAAGATACGGACATGACGGGCGGCATTTCCGGTTCCGGCCCGTCTTGTTTTGACAGCCGGTATTTTGCCCCCAGATAACCCAGCGCGGCTCCGAGAACGATCAGAAGAACCGCGCATGCAAGCGCCCCCGCTGTAAAATTTCTTTTTTCAGGCATACAATTTCCTTCCATTCGCTCCGGGCGGCAGGTCACATCTGATCGGGAGCCGCAAATCCGAGAAGGTCAATGCATTTGTCAAGCACTCTGCCGACTGCGGTGATCAGGGAGAGATATCTGACGCGGACCGCTCTGTCCTCTTCTCCGAGGATCTTCGTTTCGTGATAAAAACGGTTAAAATCATTGGCCATCTGATAGATGTAGGCGCAGATTTTATGCGGAGCAAGTTCACTAAGCGCGTCGTCAAACGCAGCCGGGAAGGAAGCAAGACTCAGCATGAGCGCCTTTTCGTCGGCTGTTTCCGGAGACGCGAGGCGCATGGATCCGGCCTCCGCCGCTTCCGCCGGATCTGCCTTGGAAAGCAGCGAGCGGATTCTCACGATCGTATAGAGAATATAGGGGCCGGTGTTTCCTTCGAAGGAGGTAAACTTTTCCACGTCGAACACGTAGTCCCTTGAAGCCTGATTGGAAAGATCACCGTATTTGATCGCAGACAGGGCGACCATTTCGGCGGTGCCTGAGGCATCCTCGTCCCGCACATTCCGGTTGTCCCTGATCTTGACTTCCATCTCTTCGGAAATCTCATTAAGGAGGCTCTCCAGCCGCATTACGCCGCCGTCCCTGGTCTTGAACGGCTTTCCGTCCTTGCCGTTCATGGTTCCGAAGCCGACATGCACAAGCTCTGTGTCAGGCGGAACTATACCGGCCTTCCTCGCGGTACGGAAGACCTGTGTAAAATGCATGCTCTGGCGCTTGTCGACTACATAGACAATCCGGTCCGGAGCAAACAGCTTCTCTCTCTCGAGAAGCGTCGCGAGATCCGTCGTGCTGTAAAGAGAAGCCCCGTCCGATTTCTGAATGATGCATGGCGGAATTTCGGTTTTATCGGATTCCTCCGCCACGTCGACGACCAGCGCTCCCTGATCCTCGCGGGCGATATTTCTCTGCTTCAGATCTTCAAGCATTGCGGGAATATATTTCTGAACATCCGACTCCGCTTTCCAGAGATCAAAATGAACGTCAAGCCGCTCGTAATTCCGCTTGAGATCCGCGACGGAAACCTCCATGATTTTTTCCCAAAGGGCCTTATAGCCTGGATTGCCTTCCTGAAGAAGATGCGTGGCAGCCAGAGCCTCTTTTTTGTACTCCTCATCCTCCTTGGACTTCGCGGAAGCACAGGGATAAATCTCTTCAAGTTCGGAAATGGTAAACGGGGCCTCCTTTGGCCAGCCGTTTTCCCCGTTTTCGGTAAAATACGGCAGATCCGGTGATCTGTGCTTCAGCTCGGTGATAATGAGCCCCATCTGAAGCCCCCAGTCCCCGAGATGAACGTCTCCGAGGACATCATGTCCCGCTGCCCTTAAGATGCGTTTGATGCTTTCGCCGATTACCGCAGCCCTCAGATGACCCACATGAAGCGGCTTTGCCACATTCGGTCCGCCGTAGTCAATGATGATCTTCTCGACTTTTCCGCTGAGACAGATTCCGAGATTTTCCTCCGCCGCCATTTCCGATGTGTACTTCGCAAGAAATTCCGGCGTTACGTCGAGGTTAATGAATCCCGGCTTCACCACCGAAACCGTAAAGGGAAGCCCGCCTTCGGACCGAAGCGCCGCCTCAACTTCAGACGCAATGATAAACGGCGCCTTTTTATACTGCTTTGCACAGGCCATCGCTCCATTGCACTGGAATTCGCAAAGATCGGGTCTGTCAGAAACCCTGACATATCCGAAGGACGGATCATAGCCCGCCGCGGCAAATGCATTTTCAAGCTTCTCCGATAAACAGTCAGTCAGTTTTTTCATAGATTCTCCCAGTCAATTTATATTTCTGATTATTTCGGCTCCAGCGTCTCCGAAAGCACTTTCATGTCGATCAGCTCAACGCCCAGCGTCGCCGCCGCTTCCTCTTCGTCTCTCGGAACGCGGAGGCCGGATTCCTTAACCAGTATCTTTCTCACAGGATCTGCGAACATCTTTCCTGCATCGGAGCAGAACCTGCAGATATGCTCCACCCCTCCCTGCTCGGAATAAACACCGAGCACCAGGGGAAGGCATCCCCTGATACAGGTGACATACTGGTAATCCCTAAGCATCAGATCATGGTATGCCGCCGATCTTTCATATTCCCTGACCATGGCGGTCGTAAGAAATACGTCGAGAAGCGGCGCCCTGTCGATCCGGATTAGAAGCTCGGAGACGATGGGCTCTGAGAACACGATGTTGATGATGCCGTTCTGTCTTACGTACTTCTCGATAATTTCTCTCTCTCTTAATTCCTCAAACGCCTCGTCGCGGATCGGCACCGTAGCAGCGTCAAGAAGATATTCTCTTCTTCCCGGCGCGTACCCGATCGTGGTTCTCCTCAGCTTTTCAGCGGTCTCCTTCCAGAACGCGGGCCTGTCGTGGTAGACGCGGCTCATTGCCCTGATCAGCCTTACCACCGGCTTCTCAAGATCTCTCCTGTAAAGGATTTCATCCGTATCCTCCGGGAGCGCGTCAAAAGCGGTCCCGTATCTGAGAAAGCGGAATTCCGCCGACGTAAGGTTCGGAAACGGCATCCGCTTCAGATGCTCCGCATTTTTAAGCGGAATGAAGATACCGTCCCTGATTTTCATGTCAAGGACAGCCGCATTCCAGGACGGATGCTGCCGAAGCACGCTTCCCAGCGCCATCGCCTGCTCCGCGTCCGCCGAGCTGATGTCAATCACCGGCATCTGGGCGGCGTATTTCAAAAGGAGCTGTTCGAGCCTTGCTTCAGTGTCAGGTTCCATATACCGCTCGAGCTTTACCGGATCCGTAAGCACTGTCTGTATTCTTCTGTGATAGAAAAAATAATTGTAGCGGCTTCTCATCACGTCGGAGAGAAAATCGCCGTACCCCACCGGGACCATGATCTCAGGTTCCAGCGCTATGCCGCTGATGACATTTTCAGCGGTACGCGGGCCCATGAATTTGATCAGTATTTTTGCGAGTGCCATAGCTAGCTCCCTGTCAGGAATAATTATCGGGCAGTTCCTCTCCCCACGGAGTGCCGTCCAGATTATACGGAGTAGACTGATATACGTAATAATTCAGCCAGTTTGTGTAGAGGTTGTTGGCAATTGCCCTCCACGTAAGAAGCGGTCTTTTTTCCGGATCATCGTCCGGAAAATAGTTCTTTGGAATGCTCGGATTCAGCCCCTTTTTCCGGTCTCTCTCATATTCGCGCCTCAGCTGCATGCGGCCGTATTCGGGATGGCCCATGATAAAGACCTTGCGGCCGTTCTGCGCCATACAGATTGATACGCCGGCCTCCTCCGATTTGGCAAGGACCGTCAGCTCGCCGCACCCGGTGATGTCTGACGTTCTAACCTCCGTATACCGGGAGTGCGGCATGAGGAAGCAGTCGTCGAACCCCCTCACAAGAGGCGTTTTCCTGTTATAAACCTTGTGCCGGTAGATTCCCACCAGCTTTTCGCCAAGCAGGCGCTTCCGAAGTCCGTAAAAATGGTACATCGCCGCCTGGGCGCCCCAGCAGAGAAAGAGCGTCGAAGTCACGTTTTTGCTGCTCCAGTCAAACACGCGCGTCAGCTCGTTCCAGTAATCAACCTCCTCGAACTCCATCAGCTCAACAGGCGCGCCTGTAACGATCAGGCCGTCGAAGCTTTTGTGTTCAAGTTCGCTGAATGTCTGATAGAACGTGTCAAGGTGGCTCTTCGACGTGTGCTTCGAGACGTGGCTCGACATTTTCATAAATGTCACGTCGATCTGAAGCGGCGTGTTGGACAGCTCTCTCAGAATCTGAAGCTCCGTATCCTCCTTGATCGGCATAAGGTTGAGTATGCAGATCTGAATCGGGCGGATATCCTGGTGGACAGCCCTGTTTTCATCCATCACAAAGATGTTTTCTTTTTCAAGAATTTCCCTGACGGGAAGATCATTCGGTATTTTTACTGGCATGGATTCACCTCCCGATCCCGGCAGCACCGGGATTTTCCAGAAATTCCTCTTCGGTGATCACGGGAATTCCGAGACTTTGCGCCTTCTTTGACTTGCCTGACATAGATCCCGGGTCGTTGCTGATCAGAGCGGTCGTCTTTCCGGATACGGATCCTGAAACCTTTCCTCCCCGCTCCCTGATAAATTCAGCCATAGCTTCCCTGTTTGCGAAATGCCGCAGATCGCCGGTGATGACATAGGTGCGGCCTGCAAGCTCATCGGAAACTTCCGTTTTTTTCTCATCCATCTTAAGACCGGCTTCCCGGAGACGGCGGATCAGTGCGGCATTTCCCTCATTTTCAAACCAGGCGCGGATGTTTCCGGCGGTAACGGCTCCTATGTCACGAACGCCCGTCAGCGCATCGATATCGGCGTTCATCAGATTTTCAACGGATCCGAAATGGGAAAGCAGCGTTTTTGCGGACTGTGCTCCCACATTCGGAATTGCAAGCCCCGCAAGCAGGCGGGACGGTTCGTTCTGCTTCGAGCGTTCGATGGCAGTAAGAAGCTTATCGGTATTTTTCTCCCTGCCCGTGATACCGCTTTCCACAAGCTCATCCCGGTGTTCCCTGAGATGGTAGATATCCGCCACGTCCTTCAGATACCCTTCGTCGGCCAGCTGGCTTATGATCTCCTCGCCGAGGCCCTTTATGTCCATCGCGCCGCGTCCCGCAAAATTAATGAGCAGACGCTTTGTCTGGGCGGGACAGGAGGCTCCGGTACACCTAAGATCGGCCGCGTCGCCGTCTCTTACGATGGGAGATCCGCAGACCGGGCAGCGGTCCGGCAGACGGAAATCACTGGTTCCCTGTGGCCGCTTTTCCGGCACCGAGCAGCGGATTTTCGGAATAATCTCGCCTGATTTATAGACCACTACGGTATCGCCGATACCGATGTGCAGCTTATCGATAAAGTCCTGATTGTGAAGCGTCGCCCTTGAAACCGTGGTCCCGCAGAGCCTTACGGGGTCAAATACCGCCGTCGGATTGACCCTTCCCGTCATTCCGATTGAAATCTCAATATCCCGGATCACGGTCTCCTTCTCCTCAGGCGGATACTTATAAGCGATGTGTCCGGCGCTGTATTTGGAACCCGCGGGGAAGTCCTCCCTGTACCGGATCTGATCAATCTTCACAACCGCGCCGTCAATATCATATTCGAGTTCCCCGCGCATCTCCCCGATCCGGTCGATTGCCGCAAGCACCTCGTCCGCTGTGCTGCAGAGCGTGCCCGGCACCGTGACGATCCCGAGCCGTTCCTTAAGAAAAGAGAGGGCGGCTGAATGCGATTCCGTAAGAGACGGATCCTCTGCCCTCTGGATATTAAAAATAAACATGGAAAGTCCGCGTTTTTCCGTGACGGAAGGATCGAGCTGGCGGAGAGTTCCCGCAGCGCAGTTCCTCGGATTCGCAAAGACTTTTTTGCCGAGAAGTTCCTGTTCGGCGTTAACCTTAAGGAAATCGGCGTTCTTCATATATACTTCTCCGCGGATCTCCAGGGATCCGGGATCCATGGGCAGTTTTTCCGTAACATCCGGAATGACGCGGGCGTTCATGGTAACGTCCTCTCCGACATAACCGTCTCCCCGGGTCTCAGCCAAAACCATCTCACCGTTTTCGTAGCGGATGCTCATGGACAGTCCGTCAATTTTATGTTCAACCACAAAAAGTGCGTCGGCATGGGCGGATTTCACTTCCTCCACCCAGCCGGCGACTTCCTCTTTCGTAAAAACATCCTCAATTGAAAGCATCGGGACATCGTGGGCCACAGTCTGGCCGGACGTCCTTTTTACCGGTGCCCCCACCGTCTGGGTAGGCGAAGAAGCATCCCGCCATTCGGGATGTTCCTTTTCGGCTTCCTTAAGGGAGAGCATCAGCATATCATATTCGTAGTCCGTGGCAATCGGTTCGCCGGATTCATAGGCTTCATTGAACCGGCGGACAAGCCCCTGTTTTTCGTCGTATTCTTTCTTTGTCATCGCCTGTTTTTCCGCCGAAATGCAGTTGCTGCTTTTCCATCTGTCCCGGATCCGGCAGTTTTCCCGCTTTTCCGGATTTCGCCGTAAAGAGCTTCAACCTCCGCCTGCGTCAGCTTCCGGAGCTCTCCGGGCTTCATCGCGCCGAGGCGCAGATTCATAAGTCTGGTTCTTACGAGCGCCGTTACATTCATTCCGAAGGTTTTGCACATCCTTCGAATTTGTCTGTTGTACCCCTGCGTCAGAACGATCGTAAATCGCCGGTCACCTGTCTGCCTGACTTTGCAGGGCCTTGTCGTCACATAGACGCCTTTTGGATTTTTCCTCAGATGCTCGTCGTCATCGAGCAGTATTTTCACGCCCTGCGACATCGCAAGGATAAATTCCTGCGTGACGGGCTTATCCACCGTACAAACGTACTCTTTCTCGTGCCGCCCGGAAGCCCGCATCATGCCGTCGATCAGTGCGCCGTCATTTGTAAGGACAATAAGGCCCGAGGAATCCCGGTCAAGCCTCCCCGCATAGCTCACGCGCTGCGGTACGCCTGCTGCATCAATGATATTGTCCGGGGTTTCCGGATCAGCCGTACAGATTACGCCCTTCGGCTTGTGATAGAGATAATAGACCCTGTCAGGTTCCTTCTTCGGAAGCTCGCGTCCCTCTACATAGACCGTATCCCCGCGGAAAACCTTCTCGCCGGTCGAGGCTTTTATCCTCGGATTATCCGGTTCGTCCTTCCGTGATTTTCTGCGGATCTCTACCTTGCCCGCCATGATCAGCCTGTCGGCTTCTCTTCGCGAGCAGATACCCGCGTCACTGATATATTTGTTCAGGCGCTTGCCGGCATCTTCCATCTTCCGCCTCCCAACCCCGAAATTACTGTCTCTTAATTAAGCACTTAAAGAACCGCAGACATCCGGCTGCGGATGTTTACGGTTCTTGGTCATTCGTGCTATCCGACTGTAGTAAAGCGCTGAGTCAGGCGGATCCTCCGGGTCCGCCCAGGCTCCCTGCTCATACTCCTCTTCACTTAATCCAGCTGTGTCCGACGTAGCCCTCGACTCCATCGCCGACAACATGGTACCATCCGGACTCTTCGCCGGTTATGGTAACCTGCTCGCCTTCATAGAGCTCGGAAATGACTTCGTAGTCAAATCCCGGGCCGCTGCGGACATTGACTGCGGAAACGGCTTCGCCTGTCCACTCGTCCGAAGAGTCGTCTTCCGTCTCTTCTTCCTCATCGCTGCCGTCGTCGTTATCGGCTTCATCGCTGCTTTCTTCGTAATCAGCCTCATCACTGCCGTCATCCGTCTCGTCATAGTCAGCGTCGTAGTTTTCGCCGCTTCCGTCTTCTTCAGGCACAGCTGCATCATCACCCGCATCCGGGCTGTCAGCAGTATCTGCAGACGCATCTCCGCTTCCGGAAGCATCGGCAGAGGCGTCAGTGCCTTCTGCGGGCTGTCCGGAAACAGCCGGGACTTCACGCCCCGTTCTGGCGGCATTGTACTCGTCGCGGACTTTGCTTACAAGCTCAACGACGTCCGCATCCTTTGCGACGGAATCAATAAATTCCTTTGTTGTTTCGTCAAGCTCCGAGAAGATGATCTTCTGGGCTCCGTCGGAATCCTTCGCAACATAGGACTGTGAAATTCCCGGAAGCTTCGAGCTCTCGTCCTGGCCGCTGTAATTGTAGGTCGTGTAGACCACGTAACTGCCGTCGTCGGGACCGGGTTTCGTATAGACCTTTACGTCGGAATACTTAAGACGCTCTGAAGAAATCTCCGCCGCCTTGGTTTCCGGCAGAATATCTACCAGCTCGCGTACGGCAGATATATCCTGATTTCCGATCGCCTCATAATAAGAAGCCATCAGTACCGATACCGGCGAAGCCGCATCCACTTTAAGAGCTTCACCGGCCGCTCCGGCGGCATTTTCAACCACAGATTCCACAAGAACCGCTTCCGCGCCGGATGCAGCCTCCGGTGCAGAGGCTGTGCTTTGCGTTACTGCCTCAACAACGCTGTCCATACTGAGCGCATCGTCCGATTTGTCATCTGAAATTCTGGCCGAGATTGCCTTTACGCCGAAAAACAGCGCGACAAGCACCGCAAGAACTCCGAAAATCAGCATAAAATAGCGCAGATTGTCCGATAACCACTCCCTGAAATTACTCATGACAAAGTACCTCCCCTTACTAAAACTCCCCCTGTCATTATGTGGTTAATGTACACTATTTACGGCTAATAGTCAAATGTTCGCTGTTTTGCGGCATTCGGAAATTTGACTTGCCCCTCATATCTTTATTTGCTATAATTGATTTCGCCGTATTCCGGAATCACCGGACGGCCGTAATAAAGCTGCGTCTGTAGCTCAGTGGATAGAGCACCGGATTCCGGTTCCGGGTGCGCGGGTTCGACTCCTGTCAGACGCGTAAAAACACATCCGTATTGCACGGATGTGTTTTTTTGTTTACCGGCAGGATTTTCTTTTCTTTCTTCCGGCTCTGCGGCAGACAGCTGCCGCCAGAAGCGCCGCCCATGACGAAGCATAAAGCCTGATGTTTCCGCCCCCGCCGGTCATGAGCGTCATATGCAGCTCCAGGCGCGGATCATAAAGGATCCTTGTCTCGACTCGGTTGGACCAGAGCATCCCGAAGGCGTCATCCTGCAGGCAGCTGTTCCTGATCACGTCGCCCGTTGAAAGCTCCGATGTATCAAGCTTCCATACGGCTGTCAGCGTCTCCCCGGACTCAAGCGTTCCCCTGATTCTGATCTTACCGTCTTCGTGCAGGATACTTACCGGACTTCCCCGGTCCGCGGAAACAGACGCGGAGCCCTCCACAAAATGCGCCTTTCCGCTCATCTTTGATACAAGCTCCTTCTCCGTATCACTGCCCGCTTCGTGGGGCGGCACATCCCCCAGGCTTCCGTCTCCGTCCTCCGGAAGAAGATCGGTGATGTCCACCTTGTGCCCGCTGTCATAAAGATTTGTGTAGGTGATCGTATAAGTCAGCTCTTCTCCAGGCAGAACCTCCTCCCGGTCTACGGTTTCGCGGATCGTATTGGATCTGATTTCGGTAAATGCGCAGCTTACCGCTGCCAGATGCCCGTTCTCTTTCGAAGGCTCGCCAAAGAACGGGTCTCCGGTGACAACCGTCCGGTGCGAGGCTTCCGTATCACCCGTTATCAAGGGTTTTATCAGTGTTCCTTCAAAGATAAACTGCGGGAATCCCCGTTCCGAATCCATCTCTTTAAAATGTACGACCAGTCCGTCTTCTGCTTCCGGGGCCGCGACCGCCGTCAGCTTCCACCTTCCGGAAGCGCCTTCGTCCCCATTTTGTAAGACAATATCCTTTCCCTGTCCCGACGGAGCCGCAAGGTATGCGCCGCTCCCCTGGGATATAAAAGAAACTGTCCCGTCATCCTGCTCCTTTATGATCCAGGTGCGCTCCGCCAGCTTCTCCTGTGTTGCAGAAGCTGAGACAGCCTTAGGACTCCGGTCTGTCAGATATCGTCCGGAAGACGCGTTTTTGATACTGTAAAGTCCGCTGCCCCGCTTCTCGAAGATCCAGTCTCCTGACGGATCGCTGCCGCTGCCTGTCGTTATCACCGCGCCATCCTCCGAAGATCCTCCGCTTATCACCGCGTGTTTTCCGGTATCGGCCGCGCATCTTATCCGGAATGTTCCGCCGTCATAAGGATCGGATACATTGCTTTCCTCGATCTCAAAGATACCGCTGCCTCCCGGAACGAAATCGCTCACGCTGCAGCCGGTGCCGCATTCAAGCGGAACCTCCGTCCCGTCAGGCCGGACCGCGATGAGCCGGATATTATCCGCGATCGCGATACCTGCCGCATCACGTATATTGCTGACGGACATGACCGCATCCGCCCCCCGCACCTTCGTCCGGCCGGCGAAGGACGGTTCTATCCGGATCCTGATCTTTTCGTCTTCCGACAGATCAAAGGTCACCGCCTCAAGGCCTCCCTCATAGTATTCTCTGACAGAGAGCGTATAGGGCATAATATACAGCGTAGTTCCTTTGTGCAGCGTGTTCAGTTCCGTGAGGGACGACGGCACCAGCGCCCCGTCTTCCCAGACTGTCGGTTCATACTGCGTCGGCAGAAGATTCCAGTTTCGAATCCTGTATTTTCCGGGGATTGCGGGATCCGTCCCGATTCCCGTATCGCTGCTGTAGGACGTGGTAATCTGTCTCGAATAGGTGCGAACCGCCTGGATAAATGCGGAACAGGTTCCGATGTTCTCCGGTATTTCAAGAACCTTCATTGCCAGACAGATTCTCTGATAGTAATGCCTGCCGACAGCCTGGGCAGGGATCCCGTGGGCTTCGCAGACAACTCCGCAGATATACCGGCTCACATCCTCTTCATCCGGGTGAATCCCCTTCAGAAATGCTTCGGCGCCGTCATAATCCGGCCAGATCCGCAAAGACCTGTACACTTCAGCGGAAGCAAAATCGACGCTGTACATCTCGGCGTCATCCGCCCAGAGCCCGCCGTCCGCTTTCGTAACATATCTGCAAAGCGCGCCTTCATCGAGCGCCGTAAGCACAGCAGAATCTCCGCCTCTGCGAAGCCCCGTCTTCCGGTTGTCCCACAGAATAAAATAATCCCTTGATTTTTCAAACTCCTTTTCGGACGCCGGATAATAGGAAGTCGTAAGATAGCAGTTGAAATTCATTCCGTAACCGACGGCGCCGTCTGTGGACATATTGCTCGACGATACCGGGTAACTGAGTCCCTGATCGGAACACAGGATCAGATGAGAGTCCCACCTGCCCGAGGGATCGACCTGATTCGATATCCTGAATGTCGAACCGGTCTGGAAATCCCGTTCGCCCCCGGGAGTGAGAAGCGGAGTTCCGAGCAGCTTCACGGATTTCATCTCCGCCCAGTAAATCGGGCGTCCGGCGGTGTCCGCAGGATCCTCCTTCTGAATGAACGTCACGGTACCGTGGGAAATCAGACCCCCGGGCCTGCTTTTCATGCCCTCGATATCAAAGGCGATTCTTCCGTCCCTGATGCGGACGCTGTCCTTTACAATCTCTCCAAATTCACCGTTGTCACCGTCGGATGGGCTTTTCACGGTTTCACTGTGATACACGCCCCGGATACAGCCCTTCGAATCCCTCATGCTGAGCGTTCTTAAGTCATAGAGCGCCAGATCCGTCGATACGTTCCGGTTTACACCGAAGTCCGTATCTGCTTCGATGTGTATTCTTCGGTTTGTATCTACAGGGTCAACGCCTTTGATGCTCCCGTTCGGTTTGCCGGAGCGCACGCAGAAATAGAACACCCTCGATGTTCCGCCAAGGTTCGTTGTTTGTCCGTCCGAAAGATCAAAAAGCGGAGTGTCTTCCTCGATTCTGCTTCCGACCTGCGTAACCTTCGATGATTTTTCAAATGTCAGACGCAGGTACGGTCCGGCTGATACACGGACAACCGGACTGATCTTCGATGTATCCGCCTTTTGTGTAAGACTGTCTTCCGATGCCTGCCGGTTATCGGGTTTCATAAGCCAGGCGCAGGCGGAGCACGAAACCTCTGTTCCGGAGGCGATTGATTTAACCCGGATCACGCAGTTGACCGTTCCTGCGCCGGGAACGTCATAGGATCTGCCGTCAGAAGTGCAGCGATCAGGCAGCTCGCGGTACCCAACCAGTCTCTGGAACGAGCCGTCCTCTGATACCGTAAGACAGGGGCCGCCGTCCGGCGCGTCGCCCTTCAGCCACGGCATCGCCTTCAGATTGAATTCCGCCTGTTCCGTCCCGAATGGAAGAAGATACTCGATATAAAGCCTCGTGCCTCTGATTGTGTTGTACATGCAGCTGTCTCCGAGAGCCGTGGAGTAGCTGTAGATATAAGTCAGGTCATCATTCGTCCTGACCACACCGTTTGTACCGTCGGAATCATTGCCTTCGAGATCCGTTGTTTCATCGTACTCTCCGCTTCCGTCCCTCACCTTTGAAAGCATAAAGGAAGAAAGATAGGCCATGGCGGAGGCGCGGTCCGCGGCGGGCTCGTAATCCAGCGGAATCCCGTTCTGCCGATCCCCTGCATTCCCGCTGTTTTCAAGAGACTCTTCCACTGACCGGTCAAGCTCCGCCCCCTCATCCATGGCGCTCAGCGCATCCGCGGCCGTTTCCGCGGTTTTTCCGCTCTCCTCAGCGGCCAGCTGGAGGATGCCTTCGTCCTCAGGTTTTACAAGCCGGATTTCTCTGACGGCGTCTACCTCGCGGTCAATTCCGCTGTCGATTCCTTCACCGAGAATCCGGTTGAGATCAGATTCATTGACGCGCTCCGCCGGCACAAGGGGTTCGCCTTCAAGAAATCCGCCGTTTTCATCCGTTCCGTCCGGGTTTTCCTCCAAATCCCCGATCAGTTCGATCGGATCCTCGGCGATTTCCGGCATTTCCGGACTCAATGATATGCATTCCTCAACTCCGGCGTCATATACATAATCCGCCGTACACGGCGAGCCGGATAAAGCAGGCAGTAAGCAAAGCATTGCAGCCGAAACCTGCCATACGATTTTCATATAGTTCCGCCTCCTTTCTTTCTGATCATAATCCAGGCCGCGGTCATGGAAATCAGCATGGCCAGAGCCGGAAACAGCAGATTCGACGGATCTCCCGTCTTAACTGGCAGCGTAAATCCGGCGCCGGTTCCGCCGCCACCCATCGTGCGGCTTTGGTATTTTGTATTTACAAACTCTGCCCTTGACTCTATCTGCTTCCGGATCCTGCCGGAGGCTCCGGTTGATTCGGTCCTGTAGCCTTCCCGGTCTGCGTCATTTTCCTTCACCTCGTAGGCCGTGCCTGCCGGAATTCCGGAGAAGACAATCCACTGGCCGTGGGAGAGGCGGAATGAATCTTCTCCGGAAACAGTTCCCTCCGTACCGTCTGATTTTTGAAAATGGAACGGCCCTTCAGTTCCGAAGTTCACCCTGAATCCGAAAGAACGGTTTTTATCTCCTCCGTTTCCCTTCACGGTCTTCATAATTCGAAGAGTTCCGCAGGGCACGGGTTTCGGCTGCGCCTCCGCGTCATATGAAAGAACCGATGATTTTCCGTCCTTTCCTTTTTCGGTCTTCGGAATTGTGAAAATAAACGGGAGCGATGCCAGATAGTTTTTCGCCGGAGCTGTCTCTGCGGCAAGATACATTCCGGGTTCCATATGCTTAATCTTAAGAATTCCGTGTTTTCCCGTCTTTCCCTTATAAATGCTTCCTCCATCCGGTTTTCCGCCAAGATATGCTGCCCGGACAGAGGCTGACAATCTCTCCGCGGCCTCCGCCGGATCCTCATCGTCCGGAAGTGGACCGCAGCCCGGAACCGGGTCATATTGCTCCAGCAGAACACCGTTTTCTTCGCGCAGAACCGGTATCCCGATCTTCATACATGTAAACTCCGCGCCGCAGACCGGGTGATGACTGTCTTCCGCATCACAGTACTCAATTGTAAGACTCCCGCATCTCACGCCGGCCTCGGCGCAGCAATATGCGCCTGCCGCCAGAAGCGCAAGAATCACGACCATCAGCCATTTTTTCATCTATACGCTCCGCCTCCTTTCATCCTGATGCCTTCTTCTCTCCCGGAATCCATTTAACACAGATACTGCACCCGCCACTGAAAGCAGGGACGGTATCGAGGCCAGCAGCACCGTCTTTTCGACAGCGCTTCTTCCAAATGATTCCACATTGAGTATTTCTCCGCCCTCCGTATCTCCTTCCGGATCGGGCAGAACCCGCTTTCCGGTCACTAGCAGCCTGTGGTCATTTATCCCGTACGGGGTACATGTATACAGCGTGATCAGATCTTCTCCTTCCCTTACCTGGAGATACCGGCTTTCTTCTTCCGGAAGAACAATCCTGATCTCCGAGGTTTCATACGTGTGAACGCATCCGGGAAGATGCATGCTGAAACGATCCCCCTTCTTCATGTCCGTCAGGTGTGTAAAGAGTTCCGCGGTCGTAAGCCCCGTGTGCGCCGCTATAACCGCATGGGTGCTTTCCCCTCCCGTCGGAAGCGAAGTTCCGTACATATGGCCGCATTCGTACCTGAGAATCGTCTCGGATGTTCCGTGTGCTACCGGCAGACAGGCACCGATCGCCGGAATCTCGAGAATACCTATAATGCCGTCTTCTCCCTCGGAAAGCAGCGACGCATAAAGCGGATCATTCGCGTGCTCTCCCCGGTAGCTGAAGGGTCTTTGCTGCTGTTCCCTGAAAATTCCGCGGTTATAGCTCTCCGCTGCGCGGAACATTTCCTTCTTATATTCTTCTTCCATTCCGCCGCTTACATCCGTAAAGCTTCGCATCTCCGTCACCTGGCGTATCCCGGCCGCCGCATTCGCGAGCGACGGAAATACCAGCAGCAGTGATGCGAGAGTCAGAAGGAACCAGAACGCAGCCCTGAAAAGAAGATGCTTTCGCATGCCGGAGTATCCGCGGTTATGCCGCATATCACTCTTCCTCCCGTCTTCTTCGGTTCATATAAATGGCAAAGACCGCCGACGCGAGTGCTGCAGCTCCTCCTAAGGAATAAAAGATTTTCACACCGCTCCCGCCTGTTCTTAAAATCAGGGACTTCATATTCTCAACCTCGAAGGAGGCGGTTCCGGAGCTTACATGAATCTCTGCACTTCCGTCCGTCGTACTGATTACCGCTTTTTTCAGCCTGCCGTCGGCCGGGTTGTTGGCCGTAAGAGCGACGCTGAACGAGGATTTGAGGAGCTCATAACCCGTCTGTGTCGTTTTCTCCGTAAAATCATAGGTATCCGCATCGAGTCCCCGGATCACAAGGGTTCCGTCCGGAGCCGGAGAGATTTCCCCGGTTTTCGGAGCCTTCTGAGCATCGTCAAGATCATTGTCGAAAATGTGATAGACGCCGGCCTTATCCCTCGAAAAGAGAACCTGCTTCCCGTTTCGTTTTACCGAGAAGGATACCTTCCCCGGATCCGTTACGCCGCGTTTTGTAAGTCTGATTCTGTAGGTATAGATCCCGGGTTCGTTTCCGGTAATCTTATAAGCTTCCGTATTCGCGTTTTTCGCTGTCAGCTCCGGTTTATTGCGGTTGGCACTTCCTTCGCCGTCTGAAGCTTCTCTTGTAACCAGAGAATTAAAGATGACCGCGACCTGTCCCGCGTATTCGAGGGAATTCAGCTTCTCTATACCGGCCGGAAGAAACGAGATGCGGAATGCCTTTGTACCGGCGATATTGCCGCTGCCAAGCTTCACGCTTCCCGAATCTCCCTTGAGAACCTCGTAATCCGTTCCCTCCGCGAGGGTTTTAAAGTTTCCGAAATCAGACAGCTTGCCCGGATTCCTGATCTGCGGTCCGAGCCGGACGGATTCGATGCTCTTCAGCGACAGTCCGGCATCCATTCTGTCCGTAATCGTGTAGCTTTCGTATCTCCGGTGATTTGATTCGTCGAAAAGCTTCTGGACAGCCGGCGCGTCGGAAGTGATCAGCTGTGTTACCGTCTCGCCGATCTCCGCATCGTCAGAGAGCGTCAGCGTATCTTTGTCGGATTCGCTTACGATATATTTCGGTATGGCGGCTGTCTGGTTTTTCGGGTAAACCGTTATGTCATACATCCACCCGGAAGCGGTGCCCCCGGTACCCGGGTCCGTCATCGGTATACTGACAAGCATGGGACTTGCCGGGTTCCGGATCGTATCAGCAAGTCCCGTTACCGGATCTGTATCACCCCTGTATCCCGAAGAGTCCTCCTCCGCTATCAGGTAGAGTCCCAGCTCAAGCCCGGTAAGGACCGTCTTACCTCCCGCATCCGTCGCGGACATGTGCTTTGTTCTCGTATCATTTTTGACGAGTGAATTGAGCTTTACTTCACCGGGCACTGCTCCTTTGGAAGAACAGACGGCTTCAAGGGCAGCCGTAAGCGCATCGGCCGTATAATATGTTTTTCCCCCTATGGTTACCGGTTCAGGGGCTGCGCCGCTTTCCTTCGCAAGCGCCAGAAAGCCGCTGTCGGCCGATGTAAAGAAAATGCCGGTTCCCTCAGGTCCCGCTGCGGCCGCTATATCAGCGATTTTGAGTGCTCCGAACCGGATCCCTTTCATGCTGCTTCCGGGAGGCTGCTCCAGCACTTTTCCGTTGTTTTCGATCACGGCAGCCGAGTTTTCACGAATCTTGATGAGAGTGAGTGATCCCGTCCGGTTTTTGTCAATTACCGACGGTTCTGTCTGCGCCGCAAAGACAGGTGCGGCGAGTGCTGCCGCGACAGCGGCCGCGGCAATAAATGCTGTAAATCTCTGAATGTACTGGTGGTTCATAGCAGGTCTCCTTTCCCTTTTGACAGAACAAAAAGAGGCGGATCCTGCCGGATCCACCTCTTTGCTCCATACCCTATTTGCTGATTCTATCCTATCACGGGAAATATCTTCCTGCTACTGCCGTCTGCTGTCATCTGCTCCCGATTACTCTCACGTTTATTCTTCCGCCATTTTCTTTAAGGCATCTCTTCCTTCAAGCACTGCCTTAAGCATCTCCGAATAATCAGTCTGCGTGCGGGCGCGAAGGAGCTCGGTCATCTCACTTACAACCGTAAGAATCGGCGTTATCGACAAATTCCCGAGTATTCCTTTCAGCGCATGCGCTGCTTCAAATGCTCCGTCAAGATCTCCTGCTGAAAGTGACGCCTCGAGCTTGTCGAACATTCCGTCCTGAATTCCCATGTTAACCATGCGGAGATAAAAGTCGTTGTTGTTAAGACATCTCTGAAGGCCTTCGTCCACATCCGCTCCGAACTCTTTCAGTTTCTCTATTGTCAGCATCTGATAACCTCCTCCTTCTCTGTCAAATCCTCTTTTCAAGCACTTCCCTGTTTGACGCACACGCAAGCGCTGTCTCCCTGGTTATTCGTCCTTCATGAACCAGCTTCTGAAGCTCACCGTCCATCGTCAGCATTCCCTGTCCGCTTCCGCTGTAGATCGCATTGTCGATCTGATGGATTCTTCCGTCCCTGATCAGGTTCTGAATCGCAGGATTAACCGTCATTACTTCAAATACCGGTATCAGTTCACCGTCAACGGCAGGAACAAGAACCTGCGAAACGACGGCTTTCAAAACCAGCGCAAGCTGGCTCCTGACCTGGGCCTGCTGCTCAGCCGGGAATATATCGATGATGCGGTTGACGGTTTTGGATGCGCCGTTCGTATGCAGAGACGAAAGCAGCAGGTGGCCGATCTCCGCCGCCGTGATCGCCGTCCGGATCGTATCCAGATCGCGCATCTCGCCCAGCATGATAACGTCCGGTGCTTCTCTCAAAGCCGCACGGATAGCCGCGGAAAATGAACGCGCGTCATTCGGCACTTCTCTTTGCGTCACAAGAGATTTTTTATGCCTGTGAAGGTGTTCAATCGGATCCTCGATGGTGATGATATGCCCTCCCCGGGAGGAATTAATCCGGTTGATCATGCAGGCTAAAGTGGTGCTTTTGCCGCTTCCCGCAGGTCCTGTCACAAGGATCATGCCGCTTCTCGAATCCGCCAGCTGCATCACCATATCCGGTATATGGAGCTTGTTCTCCTCCGGAAGCTCGAATGCCACAACGCGGATGACTGCGGCTTTTGACCCCCTCTGCATATACGCATTGCAGCGGAACCGGCTCAGATTCGGAACCGCGAAGGAAAAGTCATCGTCGCCCCTGGACACAAGCGTTTCCACATCGCGTTTCGCATATTCATACATACAGTCGATCAGCTGCCCGGTTTCCGCGGTCATCACCGGCCCGTCGGTAATCGTTTTA
This sequence comes from uncultured Lachnospiraceae bacterium, assembly GCA_902797075.1. GTDB lineage: Bacteria > Bacillota > Clostridia > Lachnospirales > Lachnospiraceae > Chordicoccus. The sequence goes on along the minus strand of CADBRO010000003.1, from coordinate 407 downwards.
AAGCGTCCGTCTGCCTTAACCGTCACGGCCGCGCCGGGTATCAGAAAAATGTCGGATCCCCCGGCTTCAACTGCTTTTGTCAATAATTCAATCAGTTCCATTCTTCCCCCGCATTCCCGATGTTCGAAGTCATCGAATGTCGTGTCCACTCCAGTTTTCTGACAATCCCGTCCGTATCCGTTACCGGACGCACCGCGCACTCAAGTATTCGGCTTCCATCCTCTTCCGTCCAGGAAATACAGCCATCCGCAAGAAGGAATCTGCCTTCGCCGGGATTGATATCCGTCTCCGGCAAACCGATCAGCGACTCGGAAAGCTCCGCTCTCGTCTCCTCCGCTGCGGCATTCAGCGCATATACCGCCTCTGCCACCTCGGCGCTTCTGGCGCTGAGGCTCTTGTCATTTCTG
>CADBRO010000002.1 GCA_902797075.1 uncultured Lachnospiraceae bacterium | reverse complement strand
CACGGAATGGTATGGGAAGATTCGGCGTGAGGAGAAGCGAAAGAACAGTCCCGTCAGACTGGAGGTTCCTGGTTCCTTCTCTGAAAGAATCCGTCTCCGTGCAGACGGGATCTGTTATTCGAACACCGAAATTTCTTTCTGTCAGGCAGACCAGGTTAAATATCTGCGAAATGAAAAGCTCCTTTTGAGCGTCTTCTTCCGGAACGCAGTCATCTTTAAAAAGGGCGATATAGTCGTCCAGGCGGTGTCTGGCAAGCGGAAGAAGCGGATTATATTTTCGAAGCATCAAAAAAATATCGTCATGACGCATATCCCGGAAAGGATCGGAAAGACGATAGGCGCTGTATTTTTTTCTGAGGTGCGGAAGATCGAAACCGGTCCCGTTAAAGGTGAGAATATGGCTGTACTGAGAGAGCAATTCCGCCAGAGCTATCAGCAGGTCGTATTCATCGCTCTCTTTTTCAGGGATCCAGATGAACTCTTTTTCTGTATCTGCAAGACGGACATTTTTGAAACGGCTGGTCCTCCAGAAGCGGCTGTCGGTCTCGATATCGAGAACGCAGCTGCTCTGAGAAAGGAAGGCTGCATGCCCTATGTGTGCAGTGCTTTTTATTTCTCTTTTCATAGCATCTATCTTTTATGTGTACCCGACCGGGTCTTTACGAAACATTTTAAGGAACATCATTTTTCGCGAACAGGTCCGCTTATGTTCCCCTTCTGAATTTTGGTAAATTCATTATAAAACTCAAAAAAATCTTTTACAATGAAGGGTTTTTTCTTTTGCGTGGCGATTTGGCATGATTTGTGATAAGATAATGTAACATGTGTTCGACGGGCCGGATTTGCACAGGCGAGAACCGCATTGTAAAAAATTTAAGTCTTCATCGGTCTTTCGATTCATCCGATGAAGAAACATGTCAGTTCCTGATTTCAATACAGAGTGTGGTACAACAAGAATGCCGGAAAATATCAGCAAATTTCTGAGAAAAACCGATATTATCCTGATCACAGTCCTTGCCCTCATTCCGTGCATAATGATGGCCTTCAATTTGATTCCCATCGATGAAGGCAGAGCGCGCCTTGAGATCAGTTTGGACGGAAAGATACTGGGTACATATTCGCTGGCGGAAGACCGTGTTATCGAGATCGGCGAGGGTAATACCTGCCGTATAGAAAACGGGGAAGTCTTTATGTCTGCTGCTGACTGTCCGGACCAGATCTGTGTGAACAGTGCGCATATCAATGCACACGGCGGCAGCATTGTCTGCCTTCCCAATAAAGTGATTCTGAAGATCGTGAGTGCTGAAAGTCAGGAGGATGAGCCGGACGTGATCGCATCCTGAATAAGGTGAAATCCGCAGCAAATTGTCCTGATCTTTGAATGCGCAGTACTTTAATCTCTGATGCAAAATCTTCGTGATTTGATCTCTGATACAGAAATCCCGTGATGTAAATCAATGATAAATGCGCAAAGCGGAATATGCTTCGCAATCCAGTGAGGCGCGGCAAAAGAGGTTCTATACAAATGCGGAAAAGGCTTGAAGGAAAGAGCGTGAAAACAGCATATCTCGGTCTGCTTCTCGCACTTGCAGTTGTTTTCGGTTATATTGAAGCACTCATTCCCGTGCCCGTTCCGATTCCCGGTATAAAGCTCGGACTCGCCAACCTTGTGATTGCGGCTGTCCTTTATTTTTACGGGCCTCTTGAGGCGATGACGGTCACAGTGCTCCGGGTACTGATCGTCGGATTTCTTTGCGGGAATATGTTCAGCATCGTCTACAGTATGAGCGGTGCAGCCGCCAGCCTCATAGCGATGGTGCTTCTTAAGAGAACTCGTGCTTTCGGGATCATCGGAGTGAGCGCGTTTGGCGGGGTCATTCACAATGTCGCCCAGGTCACTGCCGCCGTACTTATTCTGGATGGTTTTCCATGGCGGTGGTATCTTCCGGTCCTCATGCTTGCGGGGCTTGCAGCCGGTATCCTGGTGGGTCTGGCTGACAGGATCGTGCTTCCTCGCATTTATGCGGAGGGAGATTATTGAGATCTTATGGAGAAATCCTGAACCGGGCGGGATCAAAAGATCCCTGAGGCAGAATGCGGGCGCATTCCTGATTGGAGGTATTTTATGTATGCATATATAAAGGGTGATGTCGCTGCAATTGAGGAAGAGAGCCTCGTAATTGAGAACAACGGAATCGGCTACAGGGTCACTGTTCCCGCCTCGCTCCTGGACGGAGAGATCGGGATAGGGGATTCCGTCAAGGTG
>CADBRO010000001.1 GCA_902797075.1 uncultured Lachnospiraceae bacterium | reverse complement strand
GATCTCTGGAGCTGCGAAACTCCGGACCTGTACACTCTGACTGCGCAGATTTTTGATAAGTCATGTTCTATTGAGGATGAGGATCTGTCGCCGGAAGACACTGAGAAATTTCACTTCGGAATCCGGACTCTTTCACTTTCAAAGACAGAAGGGCTTCTGCTAAACGGTACGTCCGTCAAGCTCCGCGGCGCATGCATCCACCATGACAACGGCATTCTCGGAAGCTGCGGATACTTCACCTCGGCTTACAGGAAGCTGAAAAAGCTGAAAGAAGCGGGCGTCAACGCGGTCCGTATCGCGCACCATCCCGCAGGAAGCGAAGTTCTTTGCGCCTGTGACAGTCTCGGTATCCTGGTTATGAATGAAGGCTTTGACGCCTGGACATTCTGTAAAACCCCCTACGATTACGGTCTGCATTTCGACAACGAATGGGAAACCGTGGTTGACCGCATGGTCGAATCGAGCCGGAATCATCCGTCAGTCATACTCTATTCGCTCGGCAATGAAATCATTGAATGCGGAAATCCCAAAGGCGCCGATACCGCATGGAAGCTGAACGAACGCATAAAGTCGCTGGATCCTGACAGGTACACCGTTTTATGCCTCAATGTACTTCTGTGCCTCATGGACCAGAAACCTGACGGCGATGAGCCGGAATCCCGCGACGTCAATGAAGCGATGGCGGAACATGAAAATGTTTTCAAGGCGGTGATTACATCCCGCGAGGCTGCGGAGCGCGTCGAGGAGGCGTTCGGTTATGCGGACATCGCCGGCTATAATTACGGCGACAGCAGGTACCTGATTGACGAACGGGATTATCCCGACAGAATTATCGTGGGGAGCGAGACATTTTCAGAGGATCTCTGCTCAAACTGGGAACTGGTTAAATCCCATCCGCAGATTCTCGGAGATTTTAACTGGACCGGATGGGATTATCTCGGAGAAAGCTGTATCGGTCTGTCAAATTACGATGAAAATGCGGAGCGCACGGCGTATCCCGCAAGAACCGCTTACTGCGGAGACTTTGATATCATCGGAACGCGGCGCGCCCAGTCTTACTACCGTGAAGCAGTCTGGGAGCATTCGAACATGCCGGCGATTCTCGTCATGAATCCGCGCAATTACGGAAAGAAGGCTGAACGCACGCCTTGGTCTTTCTTCGACGGACTTCCCCACTGGGATTACCCGGGATTTGAAGGACAGATGACTGAGGTCGAGGTTTATTCCCGCGCGGATGAGATCGAGCTGCTTATCAACGGACGCAGCCTCGGGAGAAAGCCGGCAGGAAAGGCAGCTTCTTTCGTAACGCGGTTTGAGCTTCCGTATGAAAGCGGTATCCTCTGCGCTGTTTCCTACGCAGGCGGAGAAGAGGTCAGCCGCAGAACGCTTCGAAGCGGCGAAGGCATCTCTTCCGTCGTTGTACTTCCTGAGCGGATCCAGGGAAAGAATGAGCGGCTCCGCTATGTCACGATTGAAAACCAGTACGAGAACGGAGTTACAAATATGAATGCCGCCGTGACGGTCCATGTCGAAGTGAACGGAGGAACACTGCTCGCGCTCGGAAGTGCGGACCCGAAAGGCACCCGGAGTTTTGATGACAATGAATGCGAACTCTTCCAGGGGAAAGCCCAGGCCGTGATCCGCGACGACGGAAGCGCGGAGGTCATCGTGACAACGGTATAAGATGTCTGCAAAACGGCGCGAAAACTACTAAATTGCGATATTCCTTTATTACAGGAAAAACGGGCAGGCACACACCATTTCTGATGTGTGCCTGCCCGTTTTTATGTCCCTTTATTTTACCTTTGCTTTCTTTGATGCGCTGTAGGCCGAATAATAATTCTTCGTGCCCACCTTCTTATACGTGCGCATCCTCACATAATAGGTCTTGCCTTTCGTAAGTCCGGTCAGTACCTTCGACACCTTTGCCGCTCCGGCCACCGTAACGGTCTTCTTGGACGTAAATTTACTCGAGGTGCTGTACTGGATCTGGTAGCCGCTGGCCTTCGCGTTCTTTGCCCATTTGGCCGTCAGCCTTCCTGCCGTCGCATTCGAAAGTAAAGAGATTGCCGGACGGGAGACGAAATACGTCGTCACCGATTTGGAGAGCTTGCTGTCGCCCGTTGCCGCTTTTGCAACCACCTTGAATGTGTACTTCGCGCCATTCGTCTTTGCGCCGGTATCGGTATAAGTTAACGTCGCTCCGCTTGTGATCGTCTTGATCAGCTTGGAGCCCCGGTAAATCTTATAGCCGTTCGCACCGGTAACCCTCTTCCAGGTCAGCTTGACGCCGCCGGATACATTTGCCGCCGTAAGAGACGACGTCGCAGCAGGAACAACTTTGACTGCGATGGTCTTTGTTGCCTTCTTATAATTCGTTGTTGCCGCTGCCGTTACCGTAATCTTTGCGTTTCCGACCTTCTTTGCAGTGATAACGCCGGTGCTGCTTACCGTCGCGATCGTCGTGCTGGAGGTTGTGTAACTTACTTTGCCCTTATTTCCGGAAACCGTAATCTTCTGCGTCTTTCCGACTGACACG